>JAFQGN010000331.1 GCA_017398245.1 Clostridia bacterium
CAGCAGCGCGCCGGTCACGAAGGGATAGATCGTACCGTAGCTGGTGCCGAAAATATTGGCCCAGCCGAGGGTGAAGCAGGTGAACGGGTCTGCGCCGAGATCGGCGATCTGGAAAAAGCCGACGGTCACGCCGGTGAGGAAGACGCCGAACAGCGACATGAGCAGACGCTTGACCATGGTTTTGGACATTTCGGATAACGCCCTTTCTGTGGTAAATTCATCTGCCGTGCATTATAGCGTGGGGAGGATGTGCGTACAAGCGTCGGATATGCATCGTTTCGTTATTTTTCGTTTTTGTCCGGCGAAGGGCCGGAAGGCGTTTGCAAAATCGTATCTGCATGCGTATAATATAGGTGATACTATTCTGGAGGAGCATGCGCATGGTGCAGTATGAAGGTACGGTGGAGGAAATCGTTTTCCGCAACGAGGAAAACGGTTATACGGTGATCGTGCTCAAGGTGGGCAAGGATCGCATCAGCGCCGTGGGCACGCTGGGCGAGGTCATCGCCGGGGAACGGGCAAAAGTGGAAGGCGAATGGGCCGAGCACAGCGAGTACGGCATGCAGCTGCGCATCACATCGTGCGAACTGGAACTGCCCGACAGCAAAAAGGGTATGGAACGGTTCCTTTCCAGCGGATATATCCGCGGAATTGGCCCGGCGACGGCCAAGCTGATCATGCAGCGGTTTGGGAAGGACGCATTCGACGTGCTGGAAAACCAGCCGCACAGGCTGACGGAGATCCCCGGCATCGGCCGCAAAAAGGCGGCGTCCATCGCCGAATCGTTCGCGCAGAGGCAGGAAATGCGCCAGACAATGGTGTTTTTGCAGACGTACGGCCTCTCTGCGCAGCTTTCCATGCGCATTTACAAGGCGTACGGCCCGAATGCGCCGGATATCGTGCGGCATCAGCCCTACAGGCTTGTGACGGATATAGAGGGCGTGGGCTTTCTTACAGCGGATACTCTCGCGCGCAATATGGGCATGCCCTCAGACGACCCGGCAAGGCTGCGCGCGGGCGTGTTTTATGCACTGAACGAGGCGACGATCTCGGCCGGGCACTGTTATCTGCCCTATGAACAGCTGATCGACGAGGCGGCGAGGCTGCTTCGCATCGGTAAAGAGCAGGCGGATGTGGCCGCGCGCGATCTCATTTTGCAGGGGCAGCTCCTGCGCAAGACGGTGAACGAGGAAGACGCGGTGTATAACCCGCGTATGTACGAAGCGGAGACGGAAGTGGCGCAGAGGCTGGCTGCGCTTTGTGTACGAAAAGAAAAAATGCCTGAAGACGCAACCGAACGCATCGAAAAATACGAGCGCACCAGCGGCGTGACGCTTTCCAAAGAGCAGAGAAAGGCTGTGCTTGCCGCTGCGCAGGGAGGGCTGACAGTCGTCACGGGCGGCCCCGGGACCGGCAAGACGACATGCATTCGCTGTATGCTGGATGTGCTCGCCTTTGCCGGAAAGACCGTGCTGTGCGCGCCGACGGGCCGCGCGGCGAAGCGCATGAGCGAGGCTTCCGGCTGCGAGGCGAAGACCATCCACCGCCTTTTGGAATACGGCGGAGAGGAAGGCAGTTTTCTGAAAAACGAGCTGGATCCCATCGATGCGCAGGTGGTGATCGTAGACGAGGTCTCGATGACGGATCTGCAGCTGATGCGCGCGCTGCTGCGGGCGCTGCGGCCCGGGGTGCGGCTCATCTTTGTGGGCGATAAGGATCAGCTGCCGCCCGTGGGCGCGGGGAACGTGCTGGCCGACCTGATCGCAAGCGGCGTGGCGCCGGTCATTTTCCTTACACGCATTTACCGGCAGGAGGACGGCAGCCGCATTGTGGACAACGCGCACCGGATCAACGCGGGCGAAATGCCCGTGTGCAACGGAAAGGGCAGCGATTTCTTCTTCGAGCGATACGATACCCCCGGCGAAGCGGCGCAGGCCGTCGTGCGGCTCGTTTCGCAGAGGCTGCCGGGATATCTTAAATCGAACCCCATGACGTCCATTCAGACGATGTCGCCCATGAAAAAGGGCGAGGCGGGCGTGTGGCGGCTGAACACGCTTTTGCAGGATGCGCTGAATCCTTCCGATGGTGAAAATGAGTTCAAGCGCGGCGATACTTCCTTCCGGAAGGGCGACCGCGTGATGCAGGTGCGCAACAACTACCAGAAGGAATGGACCGCAGACGGAACTGAGGGCGAGGGCATGTTCAACGGAGATATCGGCTTTGTGGCCGAGGTGGACAGGACAGAGCGCACGATAAAGGTTCTGTTCGATGAAAACCGGCTTGCGGAATACGACGACAGCGATATGGACGATCTTGAGCTGGCCTACTGCATGAGCGTGCACAAGAGCCAGGGCGGCGAGTTTGACTGCGTAGTGCTGCCGCTGGTTTCGGGCCCGCCTATGCTCATGACGCGCAATCTGCTCTACACGGCCGTGACGAGGGCCAAAAAGCTGGTTGTGCTGGTGGGCAGGAGCGCGTGCATCGGCGCGATGGTGCGAAATGACCATGTGATGCAGCGATACAGCGGCCTTGCCGAGCGCCTTGTGCTGATGACCGGGCTGGCGAAAGGGAAATTCGGGGAGGACTGAGCATGCAGAGATTCCGTTCGGTTTGGGATTCGATCCTGCAGCTCGTGTATCCCGATCACGCCGTGTGCATGGGCTGCGGGGATCTGGCCGGCACGCAGGAGGGATGGCTTTGCCCGGAATGCGAAGAGGCGATGGAAGAACTCAAGATGGAGGATAGGGAGATCTGCCCGCGCTGCGGCATGGAACGGAAAGGCGGGCGGTGCCGCAACTGCGAAGATTGGCCGGACGACGCCGTGCAGATCGCCCGGTATTGCTACGGATACGCGTACCCGATTGACGCCTGCGTAATGAAAATGAAGTACACGGGCGTGTATCGGATGACCGAATGGATGGGCGAAAGGATGGCCGAGTTGCTTGAGCAGGGTGCGTTTGGCCGGATCGATCTGCTCGTGCCTGTGCCGATGCACCCTTCTCGCCTGCGTGAGCGCGGGAGGAACCACGCGCAGTGTCTGGCCGAGGAGATCTCGCGCATCAACGGAGTGCCGGTGTTCAACGGGCTGGGCCGCAGCGTGAACACGAAGCAGCAGGCCCGGCTGAAGGGCGATGAACGCAGGCGGGCTCTGCAGGGCGCGTTTTCGCTGGATAC
>JAFQGN010000332.1 GCA_017398245.1 Clostridia bacterium
ATGACCAGCAGATCGCCAATTTGCTGTTTCCATGTGAACATGCGGCTGTAGATATCGCGATAGCGATACAGTGAAAACCATTTCGTTATCGATCTCTTTTCGATCGCCGCACGGCGTAAGGAGGCGTACTCATTATACCGTGCAGGCAGCGGCGGTTTATCCATATCCGCCAATATCGCCTGAGCCGAGGCAAGAAGGCCATCGAAATCGTCCATTACGCGTAGGCGTCCTTCCCGTGACGGCCCTTTTACACCGCCCGAAACGAGGCCCGGGAGCCCGATCGCGTTCTTACCGTGCAGGCGGTACCGGATGAGCGGCTGCGAAACAAAGTAGATCTCCCCGGCAAAGGAAGCGCCGAGCGTAAGTTCCCAATCGTGCGGGAAGCGGCATTTCGTAAGGCGCAAATAGCGATCACAGACCGCTCTGGTGAAGCCCATGCAGCAGCCCATTGCAATGTTCTGTGTCAGCAGTAACTCCGGGTGCTTTGGGGCAACCTCCAAGGAGGAAACTCCATCGGGCAGAGAAAATGGGATGAGGCCGTGGTTCGCTTTTCCCGGCGCGTCCGGCAGAGTGAGCGGAGCTCCGTTCGCATCGATTGCGCAAAACCCACAGGCGATTGCCGCTGCATCCGAATGCGTTTCGGCGATTTCCTCAAAACACTCCAGTTTTTCCGGCTCCCAGATATCGTCCTGATCGCACAGGAGTACCCAGTCTCCCGTAGTTTTTTCGATGCACGCGCGGAAGTTCTCACGATAGCCGCCGTTTTTTTGGGCACGAAAGAGTTTCCACGGCAGATCATTCTTACGGATGTATTCGGCACATAGTGGGTAGGTCTCGTCTGTGGAACAGTCGTCACGGATGATCACTTCATCAGCCGGGCGCTTCTGCAGGCGAAGGGATTCAAGCTGCTCCAATATGTATTGTTCGCCGTTATAAGTAGCAAGAGCTATGCTGATACGCACTGCTTATCCCTCCTTACGAAGCTGCAGATGCACGTTTTTTTCATACAGAGCCGCAGGGACGATCGTTCTGTAGACATTCTCCATAAGACCGATCAGCTCGCAGTCTGGTTCTTCCCGCTCGTATGCTTCATACAAGCGATACCACACAGAAAAGAGGAATATCTGTACGCCTGTCTCACGGTAGCCGTTTCTTGCGTAAAAGCCCAGTCTCCTTCGGGCAATATCTTTTTCCGCCCCTTCGAGCGCATCGGGATCTTCCGTTTCGATCAGAATACGGTCTGTTTTTCCAAAATGCGACCGAAGTTTGCTCAGCATTTTCGAACCGAACCCCTGCCCTTTACGGTCACGAACCGCTGCAAGATAATCCAGAAGGACTGCATGCCGATCGGGAAACAATGCCGCCATTGCATATGCGCATAAACCGGTATCGTCATACAAGCCATATCCGGCATACATTCCCTTTTTGACCATAGCCGCAATGTTCCCATAGCTTCTTCGTTCCCGATCCGGGAACTGGTGGATCATATCGCTGTAATACACATCGCGGATTTCTTCAAGGGTAAGGATCTTAAACCGAAGTTCCATTTATATCGTCTCTTTCCGCTGTTCTGTGCGCACGCGTGCAAGCCAGTCTTCATCAAAAAGCGCGTAGCAATATTCATCGTGCCATTTTCCCATGGTGAACACTTCGTCTTTGAGTACGCCCTCGCGCGCAAAGCCTTTTTTCTCATAGAGGCGGATCGCATTCTCATTGAACGAGTATACATGCAGCTTTACCTTCCGGCAGTTAAGCTCGGTAAAGGCGATCAGCAATAGAAGCTCAAGCGCGTCTCCACCGTGCCCCTTACCACGCGCCTGCGGATCGGCAATATAAAGGCCGACGGTGCATTTGCGTGTGCGCGCATCCAAATCAAAAATACTGCAAGAGCCGATCAAGCGCCCTTCGCTGTTTTCGATACAATAATACAGCTCGCTGCTTTTTCCATGAATACGCTCCTGCAAATACTCCTGTTCAGATTCCATCGTTACAAGGCCGTTTACCCAGCCAAAGAGGCATCGCTGGGTATGCGCGTTTTCATTCATGCAGCGCCGAAAGAAGGCGGCGTCTTCTGCGCGCGGCTCACGAAAGCGTATACTGCCGTAGGTATAGATCATTTTTGCAAATCCTCCCATTCGCTGCGAAGGATACCCATGATGAGGGAATCGTGGTATGCCCCTCCCCAGAACCGGTCTGCGCGCATGCGCCCTTCCTCTTGAAAACCGCATGCTTTGTAGCAAGCGACGGCGCGAGTATTTTCCGCATCTACATACAGATACACGCGGTTCAGGTTCCACGTTTCGAAGGCGCAGCACAGCATCATGCCGATCGCAATCCGGCCAATGCCGCGGCTCTGGCTGTCCGGGCAGAGCACGATGGCCATTTCAGCATGGCGCGCCTGCGTATCCATTTTGAAAAGATTGATCTGGCCGAGATACCGGTCGGTCGCACGGTCTGCAATCGCGTAGTTCACGCCGCCGGCGTTTCCTTCCAGATGAGCGCGCAGCCAGGATTGCGTCTGTTCAAAGGGCTGCGGACGGACATAAGCGGAGCCGAGCCATTTTGTCGTCTCTGGGTCTGTCGCCCATTGCCGGATCTCCATCTGATCGTCCCACGAATACTCGCGAAGAACGATATCCTTTCCATAAATACGCGTCATATTTGCCTCCAGCGAGCGGTTTTATACCATATTATCATATACATAACGAGGAATCAAGTTGCGCAGCACACGGAAGAATGATACAATACCAGAGTATAATTCCATAAAGTATGCTTATGCGAATGCTGCATGGCAACGGGAGGAAATGAACATGTTTTTTAGTTTTCAAAGCGCTTGGCTGGAATTGATCCTTGCCTTTGTGCTGCATATGCTCATCGGCGCGCCTCAATGGCTGTGGAAGATCCATCCGGCGCGACTGATTATCTGGCTAGAAAAGTTTTTGGAAGGAGTTCTGCGCGAGAAAATGGGCTTTGAGCTGCGTCGCGCAGGCGGAGTGCTTTCCATCGCCTGTATAGCCGTTTCGTTTGCAGCCGGCTTTTTGCTTTCCGGCTTCAGCTGGATCGCGCGCGTCCTCGTGATGAACTTTGCCTTTAACTGCGCGAGGATGTTCATTCTGCCCGCGAAGGCGGAAAAGGCGCTGCAGGTGCACGATCTGAGCAAGGCGCGACAGATCATCAGTCGATACGTACGCACCGATACCGAACGCATTTCCGAACGAGAATCCATTTCGGCGACGGTGCTCTTTATGGGACACAGTTTATGCGACGCATGTATCGCGCCGCTGTTCTGGATCAGTCTGTTCTCGCTGATCGGCCTTGGCTCGCCAGCAGCGATGGTGTGGATCAGCATCGACGCACTGGACAGGCGCATTGGTAACCGCACGCGCAACAACACCGATATCGGCTGGTTCAGCGCAAAGCTTTCGGACATCGCCGGCGCGATCCCCGCAAGGCTTTCCGGCTGGGCCGTCGTCATTGCCACGGCAATTCTGCGCATGGATTTCCGCCGCGCTCTCCGCATCATGGACAGAGACCACGGCGCGCATATCAGTCCCAATGGCGGTTGGGCAGCCGCCGCGCTTTCCGGCGCGCTGGGAATTCAGCTGGGCGGCGATGTGCGCATCAAGGGCGTAGTTATCCACCGAAGGCTGATTGGAGACCCGGCTACCGTGATGGAGACGGACGATATCGGCCGCGCGCTTCGGATCATGACCGTTGCCGTCGGCGGCGCGCTGCTGCTGGCTGTGATCGCGCTGGCTGTTTTCGGCGCTTAAGGAGAGATGAAAATATGGATAAACTGGACGATATCTTTCGCCTGCAGGCGGAATTAAACCGCGAGATCCGCGAGAAGCGGCATCTGAAATTCTCTCAGGGAGAATGGATCCAGAAGCTTACGCTTGCCACTTTGTCTGAGCTGGCCGAGCTGCTCGACGAGGTCAACTTCAAATGGTGGAAAAACCCCAAGCAGATCGACGAGCGTCTTGTGAAAGAAGAGCTGATCGACATCCTGCACTTTTTTGTGAGCATGTGTCTGGACGCCGGGATGACGCCGGAGGAAATGCACCGCATGTATCTGGAAAAACACCAGGAAAATTTGGACAGGCAGCACGGAAAGAGCCTAAAGCCGGGCTACGCATTGGCAGATATTGAGAGCGAGGTTGAACATGGCAAGGCTTGACAACTGCGAACTGATGAACATCTGCATGATCGTCGACCGGGAAACAGACATGGTCCTTGTTCAGCACCGCACAAAAAAGAGCTGGCAGGGCGTGGCTTTTCCAGGCGGACATGTGGAATTTGGCGAGGGCTTCGGCGAAGGCGTTGTGCGCGAAGTGCGCGAAGAGACCGGGCTGGAGATCGCAGATGTGCGTCTGGCCGGTATCGTGCATTGGGAGCACAAGGAAACGCATGTGCGTACCGTGATCGCCTGTTATAAAACCGAGCATTTTACCGGCGTCCTGCGCGACAGCAACGAAGGGAAAAACGAGTGGATCCCGCTGAAGGACTTGCGCAAGCAGCCGCTTGCCCCATGGCTTGACGAGCAGCTTGCCGTATTTGAAGAAGACGGCATTTCCGAACTGTATTACGCCTATACTGATGACGAAAATGAACGCCCTCGTGCGTTTTGATCCGTATGCATAAAAGGAGCAATACCCTGTATGAATATCATCATCGTCGGCGACGGTAAGGTCGGCTATACTTTGGCGCAGTACCTTTCGCAGGAAAACCATGATATTACCGTTGTAGACAATAAAAGAGATGTGCTGGCCAAAGCAGTAGAAACGCTGGATGTGAGCAGCGTGCGCGGAAACGGCGCGAATGTCGAAACGCTGCTTAATGCGGGCGCGGACACGGCCGATATGGTCATCGCAGTGACCACAAACGACGAAACGAACATGGTGTGCTGTCTGGCCGCAAAGCAGCTGGGCGCAAAATATACCATCGCGCGCATTCGCAATCCGGAATATACCAACAGCATGAATCTTTTGATGGACAGGCTGTCTATCGACCATGTGATCAACCCGGAAAACGTTGCTGCGTATGAGATTTCGCGTCTTCTGCGCTACCCGTTTGCGACAGATATCGAATCGTTCGCAAGGGGCCGAGTTGAAATGGTAGAATTCCGCGTACGCGAGGGTGATCCGATCATCGGCCGCACGCTGATCGAGAGCCGTTCCAAGAACCCCGGCGCACTGTATATAGCGGCGGAGCGCGACGGAGAAGTCATCATTCCGGACGGCAAATTTATACCCCAGGCGGATGACCGCCTGTTTGTTCTGGCAGAGCTTGCGACTCTGACGGAGTATTTCAAGCGACTCGGACGTTCCACGCAGCGCATCCGCTCCGCAATTCTGATCGGCGGCAGCCATATCGCCTACTATCTTTGCCGCATCGTTTCGGGTATGGGCATGCGTTTTAAGATCATCGAACTGAAGGATGACAAATGCCGGGATCTTGCCGAGAAGCTGCCTGAAGTGGTCGTAATCCAAGGCGACGGAACCGACCAGGAGCTGCTGGAGAGCGAAAACCTGCGCGAGACCGACGCGATGATCTGTCTGACAGACAGAGACGAGGAAAACCTCGTCACAGGACTGTATGCATCCCGCATAGGCGTGAAAAA
>JAFQGN010000333.1 GCA_017398245.1 Clostridia bacterium
AGTCGGTCTCGACGAGGATGCGGTCGATGGGCGTGTTCTTGGCCGATTCGATCAGCTTTACGCCGTTTTTGAACGTGACCGAGCCGGAAAAGGAGATGACCATGCCCATGTTCAGGCATTGCCTGGCCGTTTCCCAGCTGCCGGAGAAGCAGTGCATCTGACAGGAGGGCAGGCGGCCGGCCTTATAAGCTGAGCCGAGGATGTCCATCGCATCGCCGAAGGCGTCCCGGATGTGCAAAACGGCGGGTTTGGAAAGCTCGTAGGCGATCTCCAGCTGGCGGGCGAAGGCCTCGCGCTGCGCTTCGCGGGGGGAGGAATCGTAGTAATAGTCCAGACCGATCTCGCCGAGGGCCATGCAGCGCTTTTTTGCAAGGTGGGCGCGGATGGTCTGCTCGATCTCGTCGGACCATTCCTTTGCATTGTGCGGATGGATGCCCATCGCGCAGTAGAAGGTCTCGGTTTCGGCGGCGAGGCGGAAGGTTTCGGCCACGCGGAAGGGCTCGTCGGTCGGATCGCAGCAGAGCATGCATTTGGCAACGCCGGCCTGCGCCATGCGCGCGATCACCTCCGCGCGGTCTTCGTCAAATCTTTCGTCCGCCACATGGGCGTGTGCGTCAAACAGAAGCATGGGGAGTACACCTTTCTTTTTGCGAGAACCCTTTTCTTTGAATAGGCGCCGCGCCTGAATTTTTAATTCAGCCGACGGCGGTTCGGCAACAGCCGAACTGGCTGAATCTTCAGGTTCAGCCACCTTCAAGAAAAGGGTTCTCGCGCTCTCCTAAAAGAAATCAATTGGGAAAGTATTATGATCGACAGGTCAGCCGTTGGTCAGGCTGAAGGAAGAGATACGAATAGGATCGGTGGCAGCAATGGTCAGCGGGCACTGCCCGTCCGGCTAAACGTACCGTTTGGGCCGGCCTTCAATTTTTCGTTGAAATATATATCCCCAAATATGGGATTCCAAAGGGACAATGTCCCTTTGGCAGGGTTTTAGGGGCAGCGCCCCTAACGTAACCCTCGGTGCTTACCCGCGCATGGCCGCTTCGATCTCTTCGATGCTGCGCGGGATATTGCGGGTCAGGCACTCGCAGCCGTCTTCGGTGACATAGCAGTTGTCCTCCAGACGGAAGCCGATGCCCCACTCTTCGACATAGATGCCGACATCCACGCAGAAGACCATGCCCGCTTCGATGAGGCCGGTCGCATCGACGACGTCGTGCACGTCCCAGCCGACATGATGCGCGCCGCCGTGCCACATGTACTTGCGCTCGTTCTCGACCTTGTCCAGAACGCCGGCTTCCACCAGCAGCTGCGCGCAGTAGGCGTGGATGGTCTTGTCCACATCGGCCATGGGCATGCCGGGTTTGATGATGGAGAACATGTATTCGGAAGTCTTATAGGCGCACTCATAGAGGATGCGCTGCTTTTCGGTGAACACGCCGTTGCAGGGCCAGCCGCGGGAGACGTCGTTCATCACGCCGTCCCAGCGCGCGCCGACGTCGTTGAGGATCATATCGCCGTCCTTGGCCTGGCCGGAATAATCGTAATAATGGATGCAGAAGTTGTTCTCGCCCGCAGCGATGATGGACGGGAAGCCGGGCTCGATCACGCCGCGGCGGGTGAGCTCGCGGTCGAATTCGGCCTTGTACTCGTATTCGTACATGCCGGGCTTGGAGGCCTTCATCATGGCGGCGATGCCCGCGCCGGTGATCTCGGCGGCCTTGCGCATGGCCTCGATCTCGCAGGGCTTTTTGATGGTGCGGATCTTGCGGATGACGGGGCAGAGATCCTTGATGACGAGATTCGGGTAAGTCTTTGCGATGCGCGCGGCCTCGATATGGGCGGGGCCGTCGGGCTCGTTCGCATTCAGGCGATACAGGTCGATCCACACTTCGGAAATGCGGCCGGAGGACAGAGCAGCATGCATGAAGGCGGGCAGCGCCTCAAGATAGGCGATGTTTTCGATGCCGGAGATGGCCTTGGCCTCGTCGGGCTTGACGCGGCGGCCGTTCCAGCGCTCGGCGTGCGCATCCGGCGGGAGGAGGAAGAGGGTCTCCTTGGCCTGTCCGTTCTGCTTTTCGATAGCCAGAACGAAGCCGGCGGAGGCCTTTTCCAGGCCGGTCATGTACACGAAGGAGCGGTTGGCATAATAGGAATAGAACTGGTCGGCGCTCTGACGCGGGGCCTCGCCGGCGAACATGAGCGCGAGGGAGCCGTCGGGCAGCTTATCGACCATCTGGGAACGGTTGAGCATATGGAAGGAACGATCCATGGAAAAACCAGACCTTTCTGAGCAAATTTCTACATTTTGATTATAGCATTTTTCTGCCCTGTTGCAAAGGCTCTTGCCGAGGAAGAAAAACGGTGATATGATAAAGGGCAGAAGCTTATTTCTGAAAGGAGATAAAAAAATGGAACGCAAGAACGCATGGAAGAATTATACCGAAGCCGATCTTCAGCAGGTCGAGGATATCGCCGTCCGCTACAGGGATTTTCTGGACAACGGCAAGACCGAGCGCGAGTGCGTGAGCGGTGCTGTGAAGCTGGCCGAGGAAAAGGGCTATCGCGATCTGGCCGGTATTATTAAGGAAGGAACTCCCCTCGCCGCGGGCGACAAGGTGTATGTGAACGTGATGGGCAAGGCCATCGTGCTGTTCCACCTGGGCAAGGCCCCGCTGGAGAAGGGCATGAACATCGTCGGCGCGCATGTGGATTCCCCGCGCATCGACCTTAAGCAGAACCCCATGTATGAAGATTCCGATTTCGCCTACATGGACACCCATTATTACGGCGGCATCAAGAAGTTTGCCTGGATGGCGCAGCCTCTGGCTCTGCACGGCGTTGTGGCCAAGAAGGACGGCAGCGTGGTCAACATCGTCATCGGCGACGACCCGGCGGATCCGGTCATCGGCATTTCCGATCTGCTGATCCACCTTTCCGGCGAGCTCATGGGCCGCAAGGCGGGCGAATATGTGACCGGCGAACAGCTGGATATCATCGTCGGTGGCAAGCCCGTGCAGGGTGAGGAAAAGGACGCCGTGAAGAAGGGCGTTCTGAACATCCTCAAGGAAAAGTACGATATCGAAGAGGAAGATTTCCTCTCTGCCGAGATCGAAGTCGTTCCCGCCGGCAAGGCGCGTGATTTCGGCCTGGATCGCTCCATGATCCTGGGCTACGGCCATGACGACCGCGTATGCGCGTTCGCCGCTCTGGACGCTCTGCTCTCCATCGAGGGCACCCCGGAAAAGACCTGCTGCTGCCTGTTCTCCGATAAGGAAGAGATCGGCTCTGTGGGCGCGACTGGCATGCAGGCTACCTATTTTGAAAATGCTGTGGCCGAGCTGATCAACCTGACCGCTCCGGCGTATTCCGATCTGATCCTGCGCCGCGCGCTGGCCAACTGCTCCATGCTCTCCACCGACGTTTCCGCCGGCTACGATCCTTCCTTCGCCGGCAAGTTCGAGCGCAAGAACACCGCGTACCTCGGTCGCGGCGTCGCCTTCAACAAGTACACCGGTTCCCGCGGCAAGGGCGGCTCCAACGACGCCAACGCCGAATACATGGCCCAGATCCGCAAGATCATGGACGATGCGGGCGTGTATTTCCAGACTGCCGAGCTGGGCGCTGTCGACGTGGGCGGCGGCGGAACCATCGCTTATATCTGCGCGCTGTATGGCATGAACGTGATCGATTCCGGCGTGCCGGTTCTCAACATGCATGCGCCGTACGAGATCATCAACAAGGCGGACCTGCTCGAGGCGAAGCGCGGCTATCTCGCCTTCATGCTCAACGCCTGAGGGTAACGGTATTGTAATTTTTGCGGGAGGGGACTTTCTTTAGGAAAAGAAAGCCCCCTCCCGCGCCCTCCCCAAAGAAACCTGTTGAGTGGGGAAGAATTTTTCGTTTTTTGCTGTTTTCAGAATCGGCCACTGTCTTTTGAAGGACTGTTTGCTATCGAAAGAAAGTCTCAGACCGATCCTAAATGGCTTCTTTTCGGAGGGGTGCGGGGAACCCTTTTCTTCTCCAGA
>JAFQGN010000334.1 GCA_017398245.1 Clostridia bacterium
GCAATCTCGTTGCCGCGGTTGGCGATCACTTCGTTCGCGTTCATGTTGGACTGCGTGCCGGAGCCCGTCTGCCACACCACCAGCGGGAAGTGGTCGTTCAGGCTGCCGGAGATCACTTCGTCGCACGCCGCCATGATCGTCTGCATGCGCTTCTCATCCAGCTTGCCGAAGCGGTTGTTGGCGATGGCCGCGGCCTTCTTCAGAATGCCGAAGGCATGCGTGATCTCGCGCGGCATGATCTCGCCGCCGATCTTGAAGTTCTGGTAGCTTCTCTGCGTCTGTGCCCCCCAGTAACGGTCCGCGGGCACCTGCATCTCGCCCATAGAGTCGCGCTCAATACGATATTCCATTTCGTCCGCCTCCCAAAATATTGCTTGGTTTCCGTCGTATTCGTGGATCCGGCCTCCGCCGGGAAACAGTCCCTATTTACAACGATGCGGCGGGAGAAGCACATTCCCCCACCGGCATCATTTTCAGGCAGTATCAGATCTCCACCTGCGCGATGACGCCCTTGAGAACATTGGCGCTGTGCTGCAGCTTGGCGACTTCCTCTTCGGTCAGCTCGGGCAGGATCTTGCCGCGAATGCCGTCGGGGCCGTAGATGGTCGGGATGGAAAGGCACACGTCCTCCATGCCGAACTCGCCGTGCATCATGGTGGAAATGGTCGCTACGCCGTTGGCGCTGCCGTACAGCGTCTCGCAGATGCGGCACACAGAGATCGCGATCGCATAGTAGGTCGCGCCCTTGTTCTGGATGATCTTGCCGCCCGACGTGCGGATGTATTCTTCGATCGCATCGTAGTCCAGCTCCGGCATACGCCTGCCGTTGTCCAGCCTGATGCGCTCCATGTAATCCTGCAGATCGATACTGGAGATCTGCGCGATGGACCACGGAATGAAGGAGCTGTCGCCGTGCTCGCCCAGCACATAGGCATGCACGCTCTTCTGGGAGATCAGCAGATCGTCCGCCAGACGGGAGCGCAGGCGCGCGGTGTCCAGCAGCGTGCCGGTGCCGATGATCCTGTGCTCGGGAATGCCGCTGATCTTGTTGAAAACATACGTCAGGATGTCGACCGGGTTGCTCACGAGGATGTAAATCGCATCCGGCGCGACCTCGACGATCTTCGGCGTGATGGACTTGAGGATGTTGACGTTCGTCTGCGTCAGCTCCAGTCGGGTCTGACCGGGCTTGCGGGCGATGCCGGAAGTGATGATAACGATATCAGAGCCCCTCGCGTTCTCGTAATCGCCGGCCATGATGTCCACGGGCTCGTCGCACAGCGGCGTACCCTGACGGATGTCCATGGCCTCGCCGGCCGCCTTGTTGCCGTTTACGTCGATCAGTACGACTTCCGAAGCGATGGACTTCACAGCCACAGTATACGCGATTGTCGCACCAACACTACCAGTTCCGATAATCGTGATCTTGCTTCTCATACTCAACAACCTTCCTTGTTTGCTGTTTTCTTGTATCCGACCGGTGTTTCGCCTGTAATTTTCCCCTTTGCCGGCCTTCTTTTCACGAACGCTGCCGGCCCGCGCAAATCCTGCCGATAAAGCCCGGACACATATGTCTATATGGGCAATTCTATTTTAAATTGCAAATATGAACTGAGTATTATTTCCGTCGAAAAACTGGTATATACTTTTACATTTGCGGCGTTTTCCGCCCTTTCCGCGCGCCGTCAGCGGGCTTTTTTCTCCGCCGCGCCGCCTTCTTCCAGCCGGTCGTTCAGATGCCGCGACAGCACTGCCAACGAAGCCGCCATATTCTCGTTCTGCACCAGAATATTCTCCGGCACGTTCAGGTGTGTGGGCGCAAAGTTCCACACCGCCAGAATTCCCGCCTGCACCAGCCGGTCGCACACCTCCTGCGCCGCCGCCGCCGGACAGGTGATGATGCCGATATGTACCTGCATCCGGCCGCAGAGTTCCTCCAGCCGCTCCATCGGAAATACCATCTTTCCGGCGATCTCGCGCCCGGTCACGTTCGGATTCACGTCGAACGCCGCCGCGATGTTCACACCGTAATCGCGGAACGAGTTATAGGACAAAAGCGCCGTGCCCAGCGAGCCCGCGCCCACCAGAATCGCGTCCTTCACATTCCGGTAGCCCAGAATCTGTTCCATGTTCTCAATCAGATCATCGATCGGAAATCCCGTCTTGGGCTTGCCCTTGCGCGTGCTCACCGCCGCAAAATCCTTGCGCACCTGCACCTCGTTCAGTCTCAGCGCATTTGCCACCATGGTCGCCGTGGCGATATCCGCGCCCTGCTGCCTGAGCTGCTTGAGCTGCTGCAGATAAAACGGCATCCGCTGCAAAGCCTGTCTGGAGATCGCGCCCGCATCTCCCATGGCTCTCCCCCGCTCTCGATATTTCTTTATCGATATTATAATACCGACGCATATAATTACGGCGTATATTGTGTAATATCCTTGCGAAGATGCCCCGGCAATTTCTTCCTTATGTGCAAAAACGCCTTCCCGCGCCGCTGCGTCTACAGGGTCCGGCATACATTCATCGGGCAGTCTCCGCAGCCCGGCGCCGATTCTCCGCTTTCCGGCCGCAGAAGACCTCTTCTCAGTCGCCGGTCCTGCGGTAGAATACCAGCAGCGAACTTCTCTTTTCCGCCGCATACAGCCCGAAGGTATCGCCCATGCGGTATTCGGCCTCCACCTTCTGCTGACTGTCGACAAACTCAAACTCATAGGTTCCGTCGATCGCCTGCAGCTGCACCTGCGCCTCGGGGCAGGGCGACTCCGGCCTACGGAAGGCAAGGATCATGCCGTCCTCCTGCTCAGGCCTGTCGAACTGGAATATCATCCAGGCGGTGTCGTCCATCGCCTTTCTGGTCAGCGGATAGAAATCGGCGGAAAAATACGGCCTTGCGCGCAGATATTCCGCGTACATATCGCGGATCCACTGCATGTCCTGCGTCTCCGGGTCGGGCTTCTGCGGCAGCTGGAACCAGAACGAGTGTACCATCGCGGCGCTGTAGCAGCTTCTCGCGCGGTAGATATCTCCGATCACCCTGCCCATGCCGGTTCCGGAATAGGGCAAAAACCAGCTGATGCCATTCATATGCTGCTGCGCGGTCTCGGGATCTGCGTCATACGTGCACTGATAGTCGCTGCGCCACAGCGGGATCGAGCGCTTGAGCGTCTCGATGTCGATGCGTCTGCCGCCGGATGCGCAGTTATCGATGATCATATGGGGATACTTTTCCAGCAGCCTGTCCCACAGGTCATACATGCCCATGATGTGCCCGATCTCCAGCATGCCCTTTCTGCCTTCTTTGTCGTTCGCACGCCAGTAGGGCAGCGGATCGGTGTTGAAATCCTGCCTGTAGCAGTCGATCTCAAGCGACCCGATCAGTCCGTCCAGCATCTCAAACACGCCGTCCACCGCGGCGGGATTGCCGTAATCGATCAGCAGCGTGTCCGTGCCGGGAATGGAAAGGAACCATTCCGGATGCTCTTTCGGCATGTCGGTGTCCTTCAGTACGCGCTCGGGCTCCACCCACAGAACGAACTTCTTGCCCGCCTCGCGGATCGCCTGCCGCACATCCTGAAAACCGTCCGGATGATAATTTTTGTTCACCACCCAGCTGCCGGTATGCGCGCCCCAGTCGCCCGTGAACTCATTCGGGCAGGGCTCGTCGGAATAGCCGTACCAGCCGGCGTCGATCCAGAAATATTCCGGCGCGACGCCCTCTTTTGCAATAATATTGATGCGATCTGCCAGCACGTCGGAAGGCACGCTGCCCCACATGCTGGTGCACAGCGGGCCGAATTCCGGCCTGCCCGGCTTGCCGATGATCGAGTAATGTTCCTTGATCAGCCTTCTGAAGGCGTTATGGCCCTCGTTCTGGCCGTCCTCATATTTCAGGATCAGGATCGAACTCGTGCGGATGCGCTCGCCCGGCTCCAGATAAAAGTCCGTGTCCTCCAGACCCGTCTGCACGCGCACGGTCTCGCCCGTGCAGTTGAACCGCGCATTCCACTGGCCTGTCCAGCCGATCGCCAGAATCATGCCGCCCTCGGCCTGATTCACGTCAAAAAACGGCGCGGTCTTATTCGACGATCTGCCGCCCGTGCATGCGTACCTCAACTCCTCGCCCTCGGGCAGATACTTCTCCGTGCAGTTGAATTCCTCATGAATCCAGTCCGATCCGATCATGCTCAGCACGCGCACGCCGTCCGGATTCGGCCGCAGGCCGGGCGCACTCTTCTCCACCGCGTCAAAGCCCATCTCAAAATCCGCATCGCACAGCGCCGAGATCTGCCCACTCTTTCCCGTGCCGGTATTCGCAATCTCCAGCACCCAGTCCACGGCATTATACTGCGGATATTCCACAATCTTCTGCACAATTTCCACACCGTCCGGCAGACAGAACCGCGCGTTCACGCCGGATTCCGTCTCCTCAATTTCCGGCTCGCCCAGCATCTCCCGGGCACATTTCCCATCATACAAAAACGAAAACTTGCCCACAAAATCGTCCGCCATCAGCGGCTGATAATCAAACACA
>JAFQGN010000335.1 GCA_017398245.1 Clostridia bacterium
AAGGGGATATCTTTCCTACTGCAAATTGATCTTGTGGCCGGCAAAGGCTAACGCCGCCTTGGGCCGGCCACTGCTTTTCATATATTAAACCTTTCCCAAATTGATGGGATTCTCAAGGGACATTGTCCCTTGAGCAGAGGTCAAGGAGACAGAGTCCCCTTGCGTATCCACTCCGGGCTTAGACGTTGAAGCGGAAGAGGGTCACGTCGCCATCCTTCATGACATATTCCTTGCCCTCGGAGCGGTAGAGGCCCTTTTCCTTGCAGGCGTTGATGGAGCCTTCGCGCTTGAGATCTTCGAAGGCGACGATCTCGGCTCGGATAAAGCCGCGTTCAAAATCGGAATGGATCTTACCGGCGGCCTGCGGGGCCTTGGTGCCCTCGGTAATGGTCCAGGCGCGGACCTCCTTGGGGCCGGCGGTGAGATAGGAAATGAGGCCGAGCAGCTTGTAGCCCAGCTGGGCAAGGCGGCTCACGCCGCTCTGCTCGATGCCCATATCCTCCAGGAACATGGCCTTTTCATCGTCCGGCAGCTGCGAGATTTCCTCTTCGATCTGCGCGGAGATGACCAGCACCTGAGAATTTTCGCTTTCGGCAATGGCGCGCACGGCCTTGACATAGTCGCTCTCCTCCTGGCCGATATCGCCTTCGGCAATATTGGCGGCATAGAGAACGGGCTTGGAGGAGAGGAGGAACCAATCCGCCATCAGTTCCTTCTGTTCGTCGGAAAGCTCGCAGGTGCGGGCAGGCTTGCCGGCGTTGAGATGCTCGAGCACCTTCTTGGCGGTATCGTGTTCTTCTTCGAACTTCTTATCGCCGTTTTTCATCATTTTGAGAGCGCGCTCGGCGCGCTTTTCGACGGTTTCGATATCGGCGAGGATGAGTTCCATCTGGATGGTCTCGATATCGCGCGCGGGATCGACGGAGCCGTCGACATGGATGATGTTTTCGTCGTCAAAGCAGCGAACGACGTGCAGCACGGCGTCCACCTCGCGAATATGGGAGAGGAACTTGTTGCCAAGGCCCTCGCCCCTGCTGGCGCCGCGCACGAGGCCGGCGATATCCACAAATTCCAGAATGGCGGGGGTGTACTTTTCGGGGTTATACATTTCGGCCAAGAAATCCAGGCGGTCGTCCGGCACCGGTACGACGCCGACGTTCGGCTCGATGGTGCAGAAGGGATAGTTCGCCGCCTGCGCGCCCGCGCTGGTGATGGCATTGAACAGAGTGGATTTGCCCACGTTCGGGAGACCTACGACGCCAAGCTTCATATATGAAAACGCTCCTTTTTGCAGCATATGCGCATTTTTTCATTCTATATTATACAGGCAATCGATGCCCCGCGCAAGGGGCTTTGTTCGGGGCTACGGCGGGGGCGCCGCCCCCTGCACCCCTGCTCAAGGGTCGAAGACCCTTGAGAATCCCATATATGGGGTTAGAATCATATATTGTAATAAAGAAGAAGGTCGGCTATGCGTACCGCATGGGCCGACCTTTCGTTATAAATGAGCAGAACCTATGTTGTGTCCGGCGGCAGCAAATGTCTGTCGGCACTGCCGACCGGCGGCTATTGTCTGCGGCCAATGGCCGCCATGATGGGCCGACCTTTTGATATGGAGATTACAGTTTTGCCGCCGATCACAGCACAAAAATCTATATATACAATGCCCGGCCCACGCGGTACGCGTTGCCGGGCTATTCTTAGCTTGGTTAGAATTAGTATTCTCCTAATTGAGGGGTGCAAGGCGCCGCGCCTGATTCGCAGAATCAGCCGTCGGCGGTTTTCCCGAAGGGAAAACTTTCAAACCCTAAAGGGTTTGAAACCTCGAGGGAATCATTCCCCCTGCCGGAGAGTCCAGAGAGGCGGAGCCTCTTTGGCTGGGGTCTGGGGACAGAGTCCCCAGCGTAACCTTTCCCGCCGTGCCTTAGCCGTGCACTTCGTCGTAGGCGGCTTTGATGGCGGCGAGGCCCTTCTCGACATTGAAGCGCGGGGTGCCGATGTTCATGCGGCAGAAGGTGGAATACTCCTCGCCAAAGAAAGAGCCGCCGTTCATGCCGACGCCGTTGCGCACGAGCAGTTCCTTGAGTTCGGCCTCGGTCTTGCCCCAGGCGGTGAAATCCAGCCACATGAGGAAGGTGCCTTCGCTGTCGGTCACCTTTACGTCGGGCACGTTTTTCTTCATATAATCGATGACGAACTGACGGTTTTCATCGATATACTCGTTCTGCGCGGCGAGCCACGCTTCGCCGTGGGTATAGGCGGCGGCGCAGGCCACTTCGCCAAAGACGGAGCTGCCCGCAAGGCCGCATTCCCTGGCCTTGGCGGTGATGATCTCGCGCTGGGCCTCGTCGCGGATGATCATATAGGAATGGTGCAGGCCGGCGAGGTTGAAGGTCTTGCTGGGCGCGACGCAGATGAGCGCCTTTTCCGCGCCGGGGATATTGCAGATGGGGGTGTGCTTGTGGCCGGGCAGCGCCAGATCTCCGTGGATCTCATCGGAAAGGATGACGGCGTTGTACTTGTTCATGAGGTTGACCAGATCGGTCAGCTCCTGCTCGGTCCAGACGCGGCCGACGGGATTGTGCGGAGAGCAGAGGATGAGCATTTTCACGCCCTGCTTGAGGCCCTCCTCCAGATTTTCCAGATCCATGGTATAGCGGCCGTTTTCATCGCACTTGAGATGGTTATAGTACAGCTCGCGGCCGGCCTTTTTGGTGGTCATGTGGAACGGACCGTAGACCGGGGGCTGGATGGCGATCTTGTCGCCGGGCTCGGTCATGGCCAGAACGGCCATGTACAGGCCGTCCACCACGCCGGGGGTGAACATGAGCATCTCTTCGGTCAGGCCCTTGACGCCGTGGTGGTTTTCCATCCACTTCACGCAGGCGGCCTTATCGCCGCTCTGGCCGGCGCTGTAGCCGAACGCGCCATGCTGCGCGCGGGCGACGAGGGCATCGATCACTTCCTGCGGGGCGGGGAAATCGGTATCGGCGATCCACATGGGCACGATATCGGCCTTGCCAAAGGAGCGTTCGCGATTGTCCCACTTGGTGGCGTTGCTGCCGACGCGGTCCACACCTTTTTCAAAAATGGCCTTGAGTTCGGAATGCATAAGAAATATACCTTCTTTCGTATTGCAGGATTAAGCGATATCGGATTCGACAGTGGCGGGCTTTTCATCCAGCGCATGCGGGTTGCGGATGAGGCCGGTCATATAGCGGAAGG
>JAFQGN010000336.1 GCA_017398245.1 Clostridia bacterium
CCCAACCCCAGAAACCAATTGGAGGAACGGAGAACCTATCGATAGGCTTCGCGGCAGCAATGGTCAGTCGGCACTGCCGACCGGCGGGCGCAGGGAGTATGCCGCAACAAGAACTCTTTTTTGAAAAATGTGGGCCGGAGGGGTTGACAGAACAGGCGCGGTTTGCTATAATATCTCTTGTCGATTTGGTCTGTTGGCTCAGTTGGTAGAGCACATCGTTCACATCGATGGGGTCACTGGTTCGAGTCCAGTACAGACCACCAAACGCCAAGTATAGCAGAATGATTCTTGCTGTACTTGGCGTTTTTTTATTTTCCCGAAGGGAGTGGTCGGAATGAAGAAAGCGCTTGTGAATCGCAACGATGGTACGACCGCGGCAGGAGGAGAAATATGAACGCGAAACAGATGGAGATTTTGAATTATTGGTATGCCTGGATCTATGAACAGCAGGAGGACGAGGCGGAAATGGCCGCGTACCTTGTGCGGGAGCTGGGCGTGAAGCCGCTGAAGGTGTTCGAGGCCGCGTGCGGCGGAGGAAAGCTGTGCGTGCCGCTGGCGCTGGCGGGACATGATGTGACGGGGATCGATCAGGACGAGAGCATGCTGCGGATCGCGCTGGAAAAGGCGCCGCGCCTGTCCAATCTGAACATCCGGCAGGCGGATCTGCTGGATGCGCCCTGGGGCAAAGGGTTCGACGCCGTACTGCTTGGCGCAAACCTGATGGTGAACATCGTGACCGGGCGCGAGTATAAGAGGGCGCAGAAGAATTTGCTGGAGCGGGCGTATGATGCGCTGCGGCCCGGCGGGCGGCTGTTTCTCGATTTTGACTGCCCGTTCGATCTTTCCGCATGGCAGCCTGCAAACGAAGAATGGGTATGCTTTGAGGGGACGGACGACAGGGGAACGTTCGGGCGCTACATCGTGATCGACGGAACGGTGAACGATGCCACGCGCACGGTGACAGGCAGCCGGCGATATGAGATCGCTCCCGCCGGGGAAGAGAGCTTTCAGCACCGGAGCGAAAGCTGGAAGCATTTTCCGACGATCGAGGAAGTATGCGGCTGGCTGTATAAAATCGGGTTCAGGATCGAATCCATTTCCGGCGGATATCATGGCGAGGCCTTCGACACGAAGCACCGGCGAGCGGTGATCTGGGCAAGAAAAACGCTTCTGTAAGAGAGTTCTGCGCGCTTGGATAACGCCGTTTGCATAAATGGGCTCGCCGGTTCGAGCGCAGCGCGGAGCACCAAAATCCCCGATCTTCGGACCGGGGCCTTTTGTTTGGATATTGCAAAAACAGCCCTCCGCAAGGAGGGCTGTTTTGTGCATTGGCCGGATCAGAGGATGTTACGAGCCTTGAGCTCCCGCCGAAGCTGCGGTATGCCGGTGAACACGACGCCGGGGATGCCGTGCTCTTCGCCGATCTCCACGTTGCGCGGTACGTCGTCGATAAAGAGGCACTCGGCGCCGTCGAGGTCGTATTTTTCGAGCAGGATATCGTAGATCACGCCGTCCTTTTTGGAATAGCCGACCTCATAGGACACGACGCGGCCGTCGACATTGTGCAGGAACGGGAATTTCTCCCAAAGAACGCCGAAGCAGGGCGGGAAATCGGACAGGAGATAGACGCCGTAACCGGCGCGGCGCACATCTTCAAGCAGCTCCGGCGCGCCTTCGATCACGCCGTAAGTCTCGATCCATTCCTTCAGATAGCGCCGGGCGATGGCATGGTCCTCCTGCGGCAGAAGGGGAAGCAGCGCGCCCTCCAGTTCGTTTTCGGGGAGCTGGCCGTTATCGTACAGATGCCATGCAGGGCTGCGGAACAGAGTATAATGCATACGCACGGCCTTCTCGGGATCGCCCAGAAGGGAGGCGAGATGGTCTATGGCATGGAAGCTGAGCAGGGTCTCGGAACAATCGAAAAGGATGTTTTTGATCATGGTTCTTCTCCTTGCAGGGCGGTTGCCGGATACAAGTATATCGGCGGCGGCGCGGGCTGTCAACCGGATAGAGGATGTTTGCGGGCGCAGCCAATGTCGGGGCAGTCAGAACTCAGTTTGCTTTGCGGATGACGATGTGGACGAAATTGAGCACGGAATCCAGCCCGCGGTCGAGGAATTCCTTGTCGCGCAGGGCGAATTCATGGCCGGTAGCGAACCAATCGGCCCAGGCGCGCTCGGCAAAGGCGGATTCGCGCACGTCGACTTCGGCGGCGTCCTGCACGCCGTGGAGCAGCACATCGCGCCACCATGCGCCGCTGTGGAAATAATCGGCCTCATCGCCGGCCCATTCGGTCATCAGCGCGGGCATTTCGCCGGGGAATTCCTCGTGCAGGCCTGGCATGCACAGGCATACGAAGCCGCCCTTTTTCACCAGCGGCCAGATCTTTTCGGCAAAGAAGCCCTTTTCGCGGCCGAAATAGTGGTAGGCGTCCACAGAGACGACGGCGTCGAAGAAGTTTTCGGCGAAGGGGAGGGCGTTTGCATCGGCATGGATGGGGAAGGCGCAGTCGTCTACGCCCCAGGAGACGAAGTTCTGCTCGATTTCGGTGGCTGGGGTCCAGAGCTCGGCAGAAAAGATCTGCTTTGCGCCGGTCTCTTTGACCAGATAGAGCGAGGTGGCGCCCTGCCCGCAGCCCAGGTCCAACACGCGCGCGCCTGCAATCGTGCCGGCGCAGGGCGCGATCAGCTCTTCCAGAAGCAGAAAGCTGTTGGGGCCCATGAGGTATTTTGCGGTGAAAAGGGGAGCGTATTGTTCGCATTTCATAGTGAAAACCTCCTGTATATAATAAAAAACAGCCTTGCACGCCGCGCTGCCTGCAAAACTGCTGAAAAGGGGCCCACAGGCAAACGCGGCACGCGCAAACAAGCCATATCGGCTATGGCTTTCGCGGAATATGCACATCGCTTACCTTTTAATGTTCGTCCCCCTTTATGTTTCGGTAAAGTACATTATATATGCACAGCTGCGCTGTGTCAACCGCCGTGTGAAAGGAGGCGGACGGGCGCGGAAGAACGTCCGTCCGCCATACAGCAGAGCTTTATTTGGGATGCTCGACAGTCATGCGAAGCAATGTGTCGGGGCGATCGTATGTCGATTGCGGTGTTTTATAGAGCGGTCTGTCTGGGGAGAGTGTCAGTCGGTCACGCGCAGCAGGGCCACGGCAACGTCGTTCACATTGGTGCCGGTGGGGCCGGTGAAGACGAGGCCGTCGACCGCCTTGAGGGCGTTGTAGGCGTCGTTCTCCTGCAGCACCTGATAGACCTCAAGACCATGGGCGCGCAGAGCGGCGGCGGTATCGCCATCGCTGTAGCCGCCGGCGGCGTCGGTCGGGCCGTCGGTGCCGTCGCTGCCTACGGAGAAGACGGCCATGCCGGTATTGCCTTCGATACCCGCTGCGGCGGAGAGGGCCAGCTCCTGGTTGCGGCCGCCCTTGCCTTTGCCGGTCAGATGCACGACGGTCTCGCCGCCGGCGAGGAAGGCCATGTTCTTGCCGTCGGAGGCGTGAGTCTTGAGCACGGAAGCGAGGAAGGAGCCGGCCTCTTTGGCCTGGCAGGAGAGCTGATCGGTGAGCAGAACGGGCTCGTAGCCCAGCTCCTTGCAGGCAGCGGCGGCGGCGACGCACAGCTCGCGTACAGAGCCGGTGATCTGCGTGGTCACGTTGTTAAGCTCCTTGGGGGTCTCCTTGGTGAGCAGCTCCTTTACCTCGTCGGTCAGCCGGAGGTTATACTTTTCGGCGATGGCG
>JAFQGN010000337.1 GCA_017398245.1 Clostridia bacterium
AAAACCCCACCAGCTTTCGTACTGATCAGGCCATTGTTTGAAGGTGTACCAGCTGGCGTAGGGCGAATCCTTCTTGGCATAGGCGCCCACGCCGCCGTAGCGGCCGTAGCGGTCAAAATACATGCTGTCGGACCCGGTATGGGAGAACACGCCGTCCAAAAGGACGCGCATGCCCAGCTTTTTCGCCTCGGCGCAGAGAGTAACGAGGTCTTCTTCCGTGCCGAAGGAGGGGTCGATCTGCATGTAACAGCCGGTATCGTATTTATGGTTGGAGCGCGCCCTGAAAATGGGGTTGAGGTAGATCACACCCACGCCCAGGCTTTGGATGTAGGGCAGCTTCTGCGTGATGCCCCGAAGATCGCCGCCGAAGAAATCGGTCGCGGCGCAGTCTGCCCCGCAGATCTTCATTTCCGGGTCGTCGAACCAGTTTTCGTGGTACCAGCAGTCCGGATGGAGGCATTCCTTCGCGTCCTTTTTGCCGGAGGAGAAGAAGCGGTCCGGAAAGATCTGATAGAGGGCTGCGCCGTGGGTCCAGTCCGGGGTTTTGAAGCGGGGATCGTACACGGTGATCTGGAAGGACGGAGGCTCGTGCATGGCAGAGCAGCCCTCGCCGCCGAGATTGTCGCCCGCATTGCCGTAGAGGCAGGTGCGGCCGGCCTCATCCTGCAGGATGAAATAATACCAGTACACGCCTGCGGTGGCGGGCAGAGTGATCTCCGCTTCAAAGGCGTTTGCGCGGCGGGTCATTTCGTAGCGCTCTTCGTGGTCTTCAAACCAGCCGCGCACGAACGCGGAGGCGAAACTCTCGTCCGCCTCAATGCGCAAACGCACTTTGGCGCCCGCGGGACGGGCGCCAAAGGGATATCGGTAATTCGAATTTCGGGAGTTGTGATACAGTGCCATTACAGCTCCAGCGGCTTAAGATGCCAGATCTTTTCGTTGTACTCGGCGATGGAACGGTCGGAAGCGAACACGCCGGAGGAGGCGGTGTTGCGCACGGCCATGGCCCACCACTTGTCGGGGTTCTTCCAGGTGTTCATCATATCGTTCTGCGCGCGCAGGTAATCCGGCAGATCCTTCAGGACGAAATACTGGTCGGCACGGCCGCCGAAATCGCCAAAGAGAAGGGTGTGGTACAGATCCTGGAACCTGCGGGGATCGGACGGGCAGAGAGTGCCGTCGATGAGCATTTCCAGAGCACGGCGGATCTCGATATTGGTCTCGTACACTTCGCTGGCGCGATAGGTCCTCTCGGCGCGTTCGACTTCTTCAAGCCTCATGCCGAAGATGAAGATGTTCTCGTCGCCCACAGCCTGACGCATTTCCACATTGGCGCCGTCGAGGGTGCCGATGGTCAGCGCGCCGTTCATCATGAACTTCATGTTGCCGGTGCCGCTGGCTTCCTTGCCGGCGGTGGAGATCTGCTCGGAAATTTCGGTGGCGGGGATGAGCAGCTCGGCGTTGGAGACGTTGTAGTTCTCCAGGAAGACCACGTTGAGCAGCTGGCTGGCGCGCGGGTGCTTCTTGATCAGCTCGGACACGGCGTTGATCAGCTGGATGATGAGCTTGGCGCGGCCGTAGCCCGGGGCGGACTTGGCGCCGAAGATGAAGGTGCGCGGCGGCATATCCAGGTTCGGGTTATCCACGATGCGGTTATAAGTGACCATGATGGACAGGATGTTCATCAGCTGCCTCTTATACTCGTGCAGGCGCTTGGCCTGGCTGTCGAAGATATCGTCCGGACGCAGGATGGCGCCCTGGGTGCGCTGCATATAGGCGGCAAGGCGGGCCTTGTTGGCCTTTTTCACCTTGGCGAACTCGGCGCGGAAGGCGGCGTCCTCGGCAAAGGGCATGAGCTTTTCCAGCTCTTCCGGATGCGCGCGCCAGCCCTGGCCGATGGCCTCGTCCAGAAGATCGGCCAGCTTGGTGTTGGCCTGCATCAGCCAGCGGCGATGGGTGATGCCGTTGGTGATGGCGTGGATCTTGCCGGGCTCCATGATGTAATAATCATGGAAGGTCTGCTTGCGCAGGATATCGGTATGGATCTGAGAAACGCCGTTGACGGCATGGCAGGAAGCCACGCACAGGTTGGCCATCTGCACCTGACCGTAGGCCAGGATGGCCATATGGCCGATGCGCTCCCACTGGCCGGGGTAGACTTCCCACAGCTTGGCGCACAGGCGCTTGTTCATCTCTTCGAGGATCATGTAGATGCGGGGCAGCAGGTTGCGGAACATATCTTCCGGCCAGCGCTCCAGCGCTTCCGCCATGATGGTATGGTTGGTGTAGGAGAAGGTGCGGCGGCAGATATCCTCGGCGTCTTCCCAGCTCAGGCCGTGTTCATCCATCAGGATGCGCATGAGCTCCGGAATGGCGACGGCCGGATGGGTATCGTTGATCTGGATGGCGACCTTATCCGGGAAGATGGAGAAATCGTTGCCGTGAACCTGGATAAAGTCCTTCACAGCATACTGGATGGACGCGGAGGAGAAGAAGTACTGCTGCTTGAGGCGCAGTTCGCGGCCTTCGCGGTGGGTATCTTCCGGATAGAGGACCTTGGAGATGACCTCGGCCAGCTCGCGCTCTTCCATGGCGCGGGCATACTGGCCGCGGTTGAACTCGAACATATCGATAGACTTGACCGCATGGGCGGACCACAGGCGCAGCATGTTTACCATGGAGCTGTCGTAGCCCAGCACAGGCATTTCGTAGGGAACGGCCTGCACGGTCTTATAGTCCAGATGCTGGAACACGGTACGGCCGTTTTCCTCGACCGGCCGGATATAGCCGCCGAAATGGACCTCGACGGTCTGATCGGGGCGGCAGATTTCCCAGACGTTGCCGTTGGCCAGCCAGTTGTCGGGCATTTCGACCTGGCAGCCGTCTACGATCTTCTGGCGGAACAGGCCGTATTCATAGCGGATGGAGCAGCCCATGGCGGGCAGCTGCAGCGCGGTGAGCGAATCCAGGAAGCAGGCGGCGAGGCGGCCCAGACCGCCGTTGCCCAGGCCCGGGTCGCTCTCCTGCTCGAAAATTTCGGGCAGCGGGATATTCAGCTCTTCCAGAGCCTTGATATAGTTCTTTTCGTTCACCAGATTGATCATGTTGTTGTGCAGAGCGCGGCCGACGAGGAACTCGGCGGAGAGGTAGTACACCTTCTTGGCCTTTTCCTTCTTGCGCACACCGCGGGAAGCGGCGCGGCGCTCCATCACTTCGTCGCGAACGGTCATCGCGATGGCCTGCCAGATCTGCTGGGAAGTGGCCTCGGAAATATCGCAGCCGAATTCGCGTTCGATTTTGCCGAGGATCGATTCTTTGATCTCCTCGGTGGTCATCCTGCCATAGAGCATTGTCGATTCATCCTCCGTCTTGCTTGCATACACGGCGGTCTTGCCCCCGTGCGGCGGAATTCTTTCTATTAAAAGAGATGCTTGATAGTATAGCACAGGTTTGCCGCTTTGTCCAAACATTCCGGTTAAGAAGCACAAAGTAAACCGTTTTTGCGCCGTTTTTTTACCTTGTTTTTGCAGGAATGTTCGTGCTGAAGGAAAGAGATGCAGGAACTGGTTTTTCTGGCGGCGGAGTTTTCAAAAAAGTGGCGGCAAAATAGCCAAAAACGCTTGTCAAATATGGGCAAAAGGGGTATACTGCACCCAAATTTTATGCCGGAGAGGATGAGGGGAATGACCACGCAGGAGAGGCAGATCGCCATGCGCATCCGCGAGCTGCGCGAGATCAGCGATTTTACGGTGGAAGAGGTCTGCGAGGGTGTGGACGTGAGCGCGGAGGAATACGTGGCCTATGAAGCGGGCGAGAAGGATATTCCGATCAGCCTGCTGCTGCGGCTGAGCGCATTTTACAAGGTGGATACGACCACCATCCTGACCGGCGAGGCGCCCAAGCTTTCCGTGTGCGCGGTGACGCGCAAGAACATGGGCGTGGAGATCGACCGTGCGGAGCACTATGTATACAAAAACCTTGCGTACAATTTCAACCACAGGCGCGTGGAGCCGCTCTTTGTCACGGTGGATCCCGGCGAAAACAGCGATATGGCGACCGACAGCCATTCCGGGCACGAGTTCGATTATGTGCTCGAGGGCGCGCTGCGGCTGAAGGTGGGCAATCAGGAGATCGAGCTCTACCCCGGCGACAGCGCGTATTACGATTCCATCCACCCCCATGCCATGCAGGCCATGGGCGATGTGCCCTGCCGCTTTCTGGCCATCGTGATCCCGTAAGGAGGGGCACGGGGGAACGTTAGGGGCGCTGCCCCTAACACCCTGCTCAAGGGACAATGTCCCTTAAGAATCCCATATTTGGGGATAAAATGCCGACAAGACGCATGGTTTTTTGTTTGTGCCGATAAGAAGACGCAGACAGCTGTGCATATGGCAATATGTTCGGAACGACCCTAATTGAGGGGTCAAGGGGAAATCATTTCCCCTTGCAGGGGTTCCGGGGGCGGCGCCCCCGGACGTGCCCCTGCACAGAGATACTTTAGGAGGTCGGTGGGATGCGCCTGCTGGACAGGTATATACCGAGAGATTTTTCCTCGCTGGAGGATTTTTATAAAAATTACGAGCTACACGTGCCGCAAAGGTTCAACTTTGCCATGGACGTGATGGACGAGTACGCCCGCCTTGCGCCTTCTCAGCGCGCGATGATCTGGGTGGGCAACGACGGGAGCGAGCGCACGTTCAGCTTTGCCGATATCAAACTGCTTTCGGACAAGGCTGCGCGCGTGTTTCTGAACGCGGGCGTGGGAAAGGGCGACAGGGTGCTTCTGCTGCTCAAGAGAAGATGGCAGTACTGGATCGCGGCGCTGGGCTTGATGAAGATCGGCGCGGTGCAGATCCCCGCCACGGCGCAGCTGATGGCCAAGGATATCGTGTACCGTCTTGACGCGGCGGAAGTGAAGATGACCGTGTGCGTGGGCGAAGACGAGGTGCTCGGGCACGTGGCCGAGGCGGTGAAAAACTCCAGGACCTGCCGCATCGCCGCCTGTACCGACGGCGCGCACGATGGCTTTGCCGATTTCGATCGCTTGCTGGAGGAAGCCGAGCCCTATGCGCCGGAGACGTATCCCAACGAAAACGGCGATATCATGCTGATGTACTTCACCTCCGGCACCACCGGCATGCCCAAAATGGTGGCGCACGATTTTGTGTACCCGCTGGGACATACCATCACCGGCGCGTACTGGCATAATCTGGACGACAGCTCCATCCACCTGACCACGGCGGATTCCGGCTGGGCCAAGTGCGGCTGGGGCAAGTTCTACGGCCAGTGGACGGCCGGCGCGACCCAGTTCATCTACGATTTTGACCGCTTCCATGCCGCGGATCTTCTGGAAGTGATGGCGAAATATAAGGTCACCAGCTTCTGCGCGCCGCCGACCATTTACCGCTACCTCATCAAAGAGGACATGGCGGCGTACGATCTGAGCGCGCTCAAATGGGCCACGGCTGCGGGCGAGCCGCTCAACCCGGAGGTCTTCCGCCAGTTCAGGGAGGCCACGGGCGTTTCGATCCGCGAAGGGTTCGGCCAGACGGAGAGCGTGCCGCTGCTGCTCACGCCCAAGTGGATGGAGGCAAGGCCGGGCTCTGTGGGCAAGCCCTCGCCGCATGTGAAGATCCGCCTGGTCAACGAGGAAGGGCGCGAGACTCTGCCCGGCGAAGAGGGCGAGATCTGCGTGGATATTTCCCAGGGGCGCCCGGCGGGCATCTTCATGGGCTACTATAAGGACGAGGCGCGCACGGACGAGGTGTTCGCCGGCGGCCTGTATCATACGGGCGACAAGGCCTGGCGCGATGAGGACGGATATTTCTGGTTCATTGGCCGCAGCGACGATGTGATCAAATCCTCCGGCTACCGGATCGGCCCGTTTGAGGTGGAATCGGCGCTGGTCGGGCATCCGGCGGTCGTGGAATGCGCGGTGACGGGCGTTCCGGACCCGGACAGGGGCCAGATCGTGAAGGCGACGGTCATTCTGGCTAAGGGGTACGAGCCCTCGCCGGAGCTGGCCAAGGAGCTGCAGCGGCATGTGAAAAAGGTGACCGCGCCGTACAAATACCCGCGCATCGTGGAATTTGTGAGCGAGCTTCCCAAGACGGTTTCGGGCAAGATCCAGCGCAAAATGCTGCGCGAGGCCGACGCGGGCAAGGACGTCGCGCGCGTGGAGCTGCGCGAGATCACGATGGAGAACTTTGCAGCATGCGCCGCGCTGACCGCGCCGGATGCGCAGGCCGGGCTTGCGCCTGAGGTGAGCTACTGCATCGCACAGGCGTTTGCCGACAGGGTAAGCGTGCCGCGGGCCGTGTATGCGGGCAGCAGCCTGATCGGCTTTGTGATGTACCGCTACGACAGCGTGGAAAAATGCGGCGTGATCTCCCGCCTGATGATCGACACCCGCTACCAGCGCAACGGCTTTGGCCGCGAGGTGATGCAGGCCGCCGTGCTTGAACTGCGCGCGCAGCCGGGCATCGAGCGCGTGCGCACATGGTACCGGGGCGAAAACAACGTGGCTGGCCGTCTGTGCGAACGCGCGGGCTTTGCGCCGACGGGCGAACTGACCCCCGCCGGCGAGAGGATCTGCGAGATGCGGGTGTGAGCTTAAGTTGTGCAATGGGGCTATGCTGGGGCTCTGCCCCAGACCCCGCTTAAGGGAATGATTCCCTTAAGAATCCTCAATA
>JAFQGN010000038.1 GCA_017398245.1 Clostridia bacterium
CGCAGCAAGGCCGGTCTTCTTTATTCTGTCTGCTTGTCCATCGTTTTGTCGGATATTGGCTCATTTCAAAAATGAGCTGTGATCATTCCACAAATCTTTTCGACAAAAGAGTTCAAGCCCAATACAGGTTTCTTTTCGGAGGGGTGCGGGGGACCCATTTCTTTTCCCAAAGGTCGGCAATGCCGACAGATAATTGCTGCCGCGTATCCTTTCATAGAACACATACCCTTAAGTTGGTTTCTTTGGGATGGGGTTTGGGGAAGGGTCTTTCTTTTTCTAAAGAAAGACCCTTCCCCGATGACATCTTAATACCGTACCGAGGTGCCCGCGACGAAATCCGCCGGGGCGAGACGCGGATTTCGGCTCAGCAGTGCGCCCACAGACACGCCGAGGGTCTGCGCCGCGCTCTGCAGCGTATCGCCCGGCTGCAGAAGGTACGTCCGTCCGGCGCTGACCGGCGCGCAGCACAGTTCATCCTTCGGCACGAAATACTCCTGCCCCACCTGCAGGCTGCCCGGCACAAGGCCGGGGTTGAGCAGCTTGAACAATATGTACGAAAGCCCACACTTAACCAGCAGGTCGGCATAGCATTCGCCCGCCAGCACCGTTTTTTTGACCACATTCTCAATGCACACGGAAATATTGTTGTTGATGATGATATCTCCCCCGCTGTCCGGCGTATCCGGCTGCGCAGGCGGGGTCGGCTCCTCTTCCTCCTCCTGCACAGGCACGCAGATGACCTGCCCTACGGCCAGCACATCCGGCTCGACAAACGGATTCGCTGCGGAAAGCTGCGCGACGGTGACGCCGTATTCTTTTGCGATGGATGTAAACGTATCGCCCTTGTGCACCACATAGAGCATGCCGTTCGGGCAGCGCAGAGTGGGCACGCAAATGCTCCCGCCGGGCTGCGGATCGCCCGTAAGCGAGGGGTTGATGCGCCGGATGTCCGCCTCGTTCACGCCAAAGCGGGCCGCAACGGCCGCCAGAGTATCTCCCTGCCGCCAGACATATTCCCTCGCGCCGCGCGGGCAGCTGAGCACAGTCGTATTGTCAGCCATAGTCGATCTCCTCCTTGCACGCATGTTCCCTACAGTCTATTCCGCCGCGCGCTCCGGCGTGCCATGCTTGCGCAGAACGGGGAAACATGGCATAATGAAAAGCAGTATATGCACAGAGGGGGAAACAGCTTGGCAGACGTGCGCAATATCGGCGTGTTCGCCCATGTCGATGCGGGCAAGACCAGCCTGACCGAGCGCATGCTCTCGCACTGCGGGGCCATCCGCAAGGAGGGCTCGGTCGATGCGGGCACAGCGCATACCGACAATCTGGATATCGAGCGCAGGAGGGGCATCTCCGTGCGCTGCGCGTGCGCGCCCATGCAGTGGCAGGGCGTGGAGATCCGCCTGCTGGATACCCCCGGCCACGCCGATTTCGCGGCCGAGATCGAGCGCGCCATGTGGGCACTGGACGGCGCGGTCGTGCTGCTGAGCGCGGCCGAGGGCGTGCAGCCGCAGACCGAACTCATCTGCGAGGCGCTCGAAGATCAGGCCATCCCCTATCTATTCTTCATCAATAAATGCGACCGGGCCGACCCGGCAGAGGCCATCGCGCAGGCAAAGGCGCAGCTGAGCCCCGCAGCGGTGGATATCCGCGACGACGAAGCCATGATGGCCCTTTGGGCCGAGCACGACGAGCAGGCGCTGGAAGACTATATCCTAGGCAATATCTACCCGCATGCAAAGCTCCTGCAGGGCCTGAGCGCGCTGACCAGAGAAGGCAAGGCGCACCCTATCGTGTGCGGTTCCGCGCTCAAGGACGAGGGCGTGGAAGACCTTCTGAACGCCATCTGCCTGCATCTGCCCGAACCGGGCGGCGACAGCGCCGGCCCGCTGTGCGGCATCGTGTTCTCTCTGGATCATTCCGATCCTGTCATGGGCCGCGCAGCACGCGTCCGCCTGTTCTCCGGCACGCTCAGAAACCGCGAACCCGTGCTGGTACCGGTGCCGGACAACGATTTCGGCGTGAAACAGCCGCCGGTGGAGCGCAAAGTGACGCAGATCCGCGCCCTGAGCGTGGACGGCAAGGGGAAAGACCTTGGCGAGATCGGCGCGGGCGACATCGCGCTGGTCTACGGCCTTGGCGATATCCGCACCGGCGCGATCCTGGGCGACAAGCAGCTGCTGGGGCGCAAGGCGCACTCCGGGCGCATGAAGGAGCCGCTCATCACCGTTTCCATCGAACCGAACGACCCGAAAAACGCCCCCGCGCTGGATAAAGCGCTGCAGATCCTGTGCGCGGAAGACCCGCTGCTGGCCGCTGTCAAAACCGGCGGGCAGATCCAGATGCGCATCACCGGCCGCATCCAGCTGGACGTCGTCTCCGAAATGCTGGAGAGCCGCTGGGGCCTGCATGTGCACTTCGGCCCGCCCAAGATCATCTACCGTGAAACCATCTCCCAAAGCGCGCGCGGCTTTTATGCCTATACCATGCCCAAGCCCTGCTGGGCCATTATCGAATTCCAGATCGACCCGCTCCCCCGGGGCAGCGGCGTGGTGTTCGAATCCATCGTTCCCGCGCGCGATATCATGCCCCGCTACCAGCATCAGGTGCAGCAGGCCATTCCGCTGGCCATCCGTCAGGGCATGCTGGGCTGGCGCGTGGACGATGTGAAGATCACCCTCACCGGCGGAAACCACCACCTCATTCACACCCACCCGCTGGATTTCATCGTGGCCACTCCTGTCGCCTTCCTCGACGGCCTGCAGCGCGGCGGCTCCACTCTGCTCGAGCCCATGCTCACCGCGCGCATCACCGTTCCGGCCGATCTGGGCGGTAAGGTGCTCTCGCGCGTAGCGGCCATGCGCGGCGAGGTCACGCAGACCGAATCTGCCGGCGACAGCGTGCGCATGACGGCCACCATCCCCGCGGCGACGAGCGTGGATTTCCCCACGGAGCTTTCCATCCTCTCCTCCGGCCGCGGCGCGCTCTCCATGCAGGTGAGCGGCTACCGCGAATGCGAAATGCGCGAAGGGGCCACCTGCGAGCGCATCGGCGTGCACCCGCTGGATACCTCCAAATACATCCTCGCGGCCCGCTCCGCGCTGGACGGCGGCATTTTCGACGAATAGAGGACATCCCGATCACAACCGCATCCTGTCTCCCCCCCCCCGGCTACAGGCCGGTCGCAAAGAGTACATACAAAAAAGCAAAAGGAGAAATGCACCATGTTTATCGAAACCCTGCAGGGCGAACGCTTCTGGGGCGGCCACGCCGCCGCCGGCATCCACATGCCCTATAAGAGCGGCTTTTCCGACGATCTGGGCGCCACCACCTACGACAACCAGACCAACTACATGCTTCTGAGCAATATGGGCCGCATCATCTGGTCCGACAGCGCGTTCAAATTCACCGTTTGCGAAAACGGGATCGAGATCGAAGGCCGCGGCGAGATCAAGAATGAATTCGTCGGCAAGACCCTGCGCGAAGCCTGCATCCATGCCAACAAGAACATCTACGCGCCGAAAACGGGTATCCCGCCCAAGGAGTTTTTCTCCAAGCCGCAGTTCAACACCTGGATTGAGCTGATCTACGACCAGAACCAGGAAGACATCCTGCGCTATGCGCAGACCGTTTACGATTCCGGCTACCCGCACGGCGTTCTCATGATCGACGATAACTGGCAGGAGGACTACGGCGTATGGTCCTTCCATGAGGGCCGCTTCTCCGACCCCAAGGCCATGATGGACAAGCTGCACGGGCTGGGCTTTAAGGTGATGCTCTGGGTGGTGCCGTTCGTCTCGCCCGATTGCGCCACCTTCCGCATGCTGCGCAAAAAGGGCGCGTTCGTGAAGACCAAGGATGGCGAGACCTATATCGCCCACTGGTGGAACGGCTACAGCGCGGTGCTGGATCTGAGCAACCCCGTCGCGTGGGATTGGTTCCGCGACCAGATGGACACCCTGCAGGATACATACGGCGTGGACGGCTTCAAGTTCGACGCCGGCGGCCCGCAGTATTATCCGGAAGATTGCGTGTACCACAAAGAAGGCATGTGGGGCGACAAGCAGACCCAGCTCTTTTGCGATTTCGCTGCGCAGTACCCCTATAACGAACTGCGCGAGACCATCAACCAGCCGCATCTGCCCTGCTGCGAGCGCCTTTGCGACAAGGCCCACTCCTGGGACAAGCAGGGCCTGAACACCCTCGCGCCCAATTCCATCGCGCAGAGCCTGATGGGCTATCAGTTCATCTGCCCGGATATGATCGGCTGCGGCGAATACAGCGTGTTCTTTGGCGGTAATCCGAGGCTGGACCGTGAGCTGATCGTGCGCATGGCGCAGGCCAGCGCGCTTCTGCCCATGATGCAGTTCTCCCTCGCCCCGTGGCGCGTGCTGAACGAAGAAATGAACGGCTATTGCTTCGAGGCCGCCAAACTGCACGATCGTTTCGGCGATTATATCTACGAATCCGTCGTGCAGGCCTGCGAAAGCGGCGAGCCCGTTCTGCAGCCCATGGAATACGTCTACCCGCACAAGGGCTATATCGATATCAACGATCAGTTCATGCTAGGCAAAAAGATCCTCGTCGCGCCCATCTACAAAAAGGACGAGTACAAGCGCACGGTCGTTCTGCCCGACGGCCTCTGGCGCGCGGACGATGGCACGGAATACGCCGGCGGCTGCACCGTTACTGTCGATGCGCCGCTGTGCCGCCTGCCGTGGTTTGAGAGGATTTGAGAAGTAATGCGTGGAGGGTCTTTCTTTTGAAAAAGACGGCGCCGCGCCTGAATCTTTGATTCAGCTGTCGGCGGTCAGCCTTCTGGCTGACTTGTAGAACCAATAGGTTCTACAACCTCAGGCCCTCCCCGCCCCCTCCGAAAAGAAATCAATCAGGGCGATGTAATGCAGTTCTACCCATTCTTATCGTCCCTCATAACCTGCAACAATTCAAAAGGCTGGCCCATGCTGTAAGCATTGCCAGCCTTCCTCTTTCATTGATAGAAATCATACTCCTATTGAGGGGTGCAGGGGGAATCATTCCCCCTGCCGGTGTGTCCAGAGAGGCGGAGCCTCTTTGGC
>JAFQGN010000338.1 GCA_017398245.1 Clostridia bacterium
CGATGCGGTAGCCCTTGGCGCCGAGCGAGAAATCGCCCGAAATGCCGTTCGCGCCGGCGTGCAGGCCCTGAAGGCTGGTGATGAGCAGGCCCTCGCCGATGGCAGCGGCCATTTCTTCCATGGTGCGCTCGCCGGGCTAGATGTAGAAATTGCTGGGAGAGACGCCCACGGGCGCGCTGTAACCGGCGCGGCTGGCGTTGCCGGTGGACTTCACGCCCTGCTTATTGGCAGTCTTCAGGTTGTGCAGGAGGGTCTTGAGCACGCCGTTTTCTACGATGGACTTGGTGTAAGTGGCCACTCCCTCGTCGTCAAAGGGAGAGGAAGCGAGGCTGCCGTCGCGCAGCGGATCATCGATGATGCTCAGGCAGGGGGCGGCGATGGTCTCGCCCTCGCGGCCCTTGAGGAGGGAGAGGCCCTTCTGGGCGTTTTCGGCGTTGAAAATGCCGGAGAAGGTGCGAAGAACCGAGCCAGCGGCATCGTTGCGCAGCAGCACGGCGTATTCGCCGGAGGGAACGGATTCAGCATGCAGGAAATCGAGCGCTTCCTTCACGGCTTCGGCGGCCATTTCGTCCTTCTGCGAGGCAAGCTTTTCAAAATCCTGGCCGGATTTGATGCCCATGCCGGAGGAGGCCTTGCCCTCGTCCATCACGACCGGCACGGCATAGGCCGCGGCGGTGTTGCTGCGATAGGAGACGTCCAGCCCCTTGGTGTTGACGATGCGGCAGGAGGCGTTCATGGTCACGACTTCGGCGGCTTCGGTCTGCACGACCTTGTCGCTCTGGGCGTAGACGGCCTTTTCGATCTCCTTGGCAAGGGCGATCTTCTGGGCGGCGGTCACCTGTTCGAGCTCTTCGCTGTAGAGCTGCACGGCGGGGTATTCCTTATCGCCCGCATAGATGAACTGCTCGTCCTCGTTTTCAATGAGCTTGGCGGCCTCGAGGGCGTTTTCGATCAGCTGATCGATGGACTCTTCATCGTACACTTCGGTGGAGCTCACGCCCATTTTGCCGTTATACAGGCCGCGGAAGCCCAAACCTTCGCTGGCGGCGGAGGTGTACTGCAGGATCTCGCCCTTGAAGATATTGACTTCGAATTCGTCGCCGGCGGAGATGTAGACCTCGCAATCGGTAAAGCCGGCCTGCTTTGCGCGCTCAAAGAGCAGTTTGATAAAGGTATTCTTATCCATAATCAGCGTCCTCCAACAGTCATGCTGCTCACGCGGATGCGGGGCTGGCCAACGTTCGTGGGCACGGAACCGGAGAGGGAACCGCACATGCCCTGCGCCATCCACATCTTTTTGCCCACGCGGTCGATCTTCATGAGCGTATCGGCGCCCTTGCCGATGAGAGTTGCGCCGCGGACAGGGCGATCGATCTTGCCGTCCTTGACGAGATAGCCCTCGCCGACTGCAAAGTTGAATTCGCCCGTGACGGGGTTCACGCTGCCGCCGCCCATCTTTTTGCAATAGAGGGCCGTGCCGGCGGTGGCGATCATTTCGTTTTCATCATCATTGCCGGGGGCGATGTAGGTATTGCGCATGCGGCTGGTGGGGGCGAAGGTATAATCCTGCCTGCGGGCCGAGCCGGTCACGGGCATTTCCATGCGGCGGGCGTTCAGGCGGTCGATCATATAGTTCTTGAGGACGCCGTTTTCGATGAGCACGAGCTTGGTGGTGGGGGTGCCTTCGTCGTCGATATTGGTGGAGCCCCACTCGCCGGGCAAGGTGCCGTCGTCGATGGCGGTGACGATGGGCGAGGCGATGGTCTGTCCAAGTTTGCCGCAGAATTCGCTGTTGCCCAGGGCTACGCCGGTGGCCTCGAGCGAATGGCCGCAGGCTTCGTGGAAGATGACGCCGCCGAAGCCGCCGTCGATAATGACGGGCATGACGCCTGCCGGGCAGGGCTCGGCATGGAGCATGGTCACGGCCGTCTTGGCTGCGCTGCGGCCCATTTCGGCCACGTCGATCTCATTTTCCAGGAACTCAAAGCCCTTGAGCGCGCCCGGGCTTTCCATGCCGGTCTGGCTCTCGCCATTGGCGGAAGCCACGGCCTGCACGAACATGCGGGTGCGGATGCGCCTGTCGGGCACCATCAGCCCTTCGCTGTTGGCGATGAGCACGTCCTTTTCGCTGGCCTGCAGGCTGGCTACGGCCTGCACGATGGAAGGATCGTATTCCTTGGCGGCGGTATAGGCCCGGCGCAGGAGCTCGGCCTTGCGCGCGCCTTCGATATCGCACGGGAGCATTTTGATCGGATGGATATTCGGGCAGACGGAGCCGGTGAGGCGCACGGTGCCCTCTGCGCCCTTAATATCGCCCACGGCGTCGGCCGCCTGATCGGCCAGGCGCATCAGGCCCGCCTCGCTCAGATCGTTGCCATAGACATAGACGCTCAGAAAGCCCTTATACACGCGAAGGCCCACGCCGCGCCTGCGGCCGCCGGCCATGTTTTCCACCTTGCCGTCCATCAGCGACAGCGCGGTGCTGCGGGAATCCTCGGCATAGATCTCGGCAAAATCGCCGCCGGTGCGCATGGAGCGCGCCAGCGCGTTTTCTATCCACCGTTTCGGTATCATATCGTTTTCTCTCCTTATCCGGCCTGTTTCCCGTTCAGGAAAAGACCTGCTTCAATTCCTCGAACTTGTCCGCCGTGATCAGAGCGTCCTGCTCTGTGCCCTCCAGCGTGACGACATACGTCCAGCGGCCATAGGGCGTGACCGTATCGACATGGTTCAGATTGATTATATAACTTTTGTGCGAACGAAAAAAGACCCCCGGGTCAAGTTTTTCCTCGATCTCGCTGAGCGAATCTCCGGTGACGTATTTGCGGCCGTCCTCGCAGTAGATATGGGTCTGCCTGTCCTCGCGCTGAATAAGCACGATCTCGTCCACATCCACAAAGCTCAGGCCCTCTTTTCCGCGGATCATCAGCCTCTTTCCGGCCGGAGTTTTGCGCGCGGGCCTTGCAAGGGAGACCGCCTGCGCGGCGCGCACGTTCATATCGCCGATGCGCAGGGCGGCCCGGCGCAAAGTCTCCAGCGCGCGGTCGATGGGGAAGGGCTTGCGCAGGTAATCAAAGGCGTACACTTCAAAGGCGTCGCCCATGTATTTTTCGTGCGCGGTCACAAAAATGAGCACGCAGCGCGGGTCCCGGTCCTGAATGATGCGGGCGCATTCGATGCCCGTGAGGCCGGGCATTTCCACATCCATGATGACCGCCTGCGGCTTGGTGCGCTCGTACAGCTCCAGCAGCTGCTCGCCGTCCTCCGCCGCGCCCATCAGTTCGTATCCTTCGGATTTGGCGACGATCCCGGTAAGCAACTGGCGCATGCCGGGATCGTCGTCTGCAATAATGATCGGTATCGGTTTCATCTTCTGGCTGTCCTTCCGCGCAGAGCGATGGGCTCGCGCAAAATTTCGCTGGTCACAATGGCCCTGCGCATCTCTTTTGCGCTGAAGCGGGCCTTTTCGGCGCGGCTTTGCACAGGTTCGGCCTGCGGCGCGCTCTTTGCGGCGAGATTGCCGGGGCCTTCGGCCGTTATTTAGCCAAGACTTCCGCCGCTGCGAAGACCCTCGTGGGTATCGTGCTCCATGGAGCCGCCCACGCAGCCCGTATCGTCGACATGGCTCGCGCCCTCGGCGTGGCCGTGCTCGGGCGTAACCCCCTCGCAGTCCTCCTCATCGAGCAGCCAGGTGATATCCGGCGCAGGCACGGCAGTTTCTGCCGCGGGCATAGTCGCAGGCTTCGGCGCGGCTGCGGGACGTGCAGCCGCTTTTCCCTCTTCGGCAAACTCCTCGACTGCCTCGCGTATCGCTTTTCCGATCTTTTCCCCCGGCTTATTGGTCTTCGCATCTTTCTTTTTCGACTTGTTGGCGAACTTGAAAAAAATGCCAATGATGACGAGAAACGGAACGATGCTTTCGAAAAATTCGTCCATAATTTCACTTCCTTCAGACCTCTTCGGGTCTTTCGGTCCATCTTATTCAGATCAGGCCCGGGCAAAGCCGCCTGGGTTCCTAACTTCCGCCGCTGCGGTTTTTGTCGGGCGTCGTTTTTGTACATGCGAATATGATCAAAGCGCTGTCGGGAAGATCAGGCGCGCTTTTTGCCCTTTTCGTCGTCCGTTTTGAATAAACTTTGTACAACGAGTATGCCCGCTTTGCCGGTGTAATCCGCGCCGAAGCGGCTCAGATCTACCGTCTTTTTGTTCGGCTTCGGCTCTTTGGGCCTTTCCTTTGCGCGGTCGACCACGCGGCGCAGGGCGCTTCCGGCCCAGTATGCAATAAGAATGAGCACGATGGCGAAACCCAGTTCGCTCATAGTTCCTGCGCCTCCTTTTCGTCCACTCTCTTATGCCCTGCGCGGGTCTTCTTTTTCGGTCTTGCTCAGATCGGCGTCCGGCGCGATGGCGATCTCCGACGTGAACCGGTCGATGCGGCCGTATTTACCGGGCAGCATTTCCAGATAGGGGTTGATCTGCAGGCCCTTATGCTTTTTGCTCATGCTTGCGCTGGTTCTGTTCATACCGCGCTGCACAAAGCCGGCGGCGAAGAACACGACGGCGATGATGACGGCAAAAATGGCAATGGCAATGAGCGCGTTGGTGATCCAGTTCATCCAGTCCATCGTTCTGCCTCCTTTTCGCTTAGGGCGTTATGCGCGGCGCGGGTCTTCCTTTTCGGGCTTGGAAAGGTCAAAATCCGGCGCGGGGACGATCTCGGATTCACGGCCGGCCTGCTGGCCGACCCGGCCGGGGATCATTTCCATATAGGGGTGCACCTGCAGGCCCTTATGCTTTTTGCTCATGCTGGCAGCGTTTTTGTTCATAAAGCGGTTTGCAATGGCGCTCATTGCGTAGGCGAAGCCGATGAGCGCGGCAAGCACAAGCACGGTGAGCAGCGCGTTTAAGAATACACTCATGCGTTTCTCTCCTTTCAGCGGGGCTGCCCGCCCGGAGGAGCGTTCCCCCGGGCAGGGCTGCATCCTGTTACTTCTGATCTTTCTCTTCCATCCAGCTCAGGTCCGGCATCGGCACGACCATATGCGATGCGATGTTCTTCACACCGCCCTTTGCGGCGGGTTCCATATTGCCGTGCAGGCGATGGACGAGAATGTTTTTCGTCGGCACGGCTTCGGTCTTCTCCCTGCGGCTGCCAAAGATCTTTTTCATTCTGTACATCTCCTTTCGGCGGTCATTTCTGGTTCTTTTCGTCCATCCATTCCAGCCCCGTGGAGGGCACGACGGTGGCGTCCATGCCGCCGCGGTTCGGGCTGGTCATTTTCCTCGCATCCATATTGCCGACGGGCGCATAGACAGTGTTGGGCTTACCCTTACCGTTTTTATCCTTGCCGATGCCCAGCCAGCCTTTGAGCCAGTTCTTCATATGCGCGTCCTCCTTATCCAAATCATTCACCTTACTGAGGGTACAGGGAGAATCATTCCCCCTGCCGGGGAGCAGAGGGCCCGGGGCGCGAAGCCCCGGCCTCCCTCTTCCGGCGCTTACTTGTTCTGGTTTTCCTTGGCGCTGCCGTCTCCGGCGATGGCTTCGCGCATGCGGGTGTCGGAAACGACGTTCTGCATCTGATAGTAGTCCATCACGCCGAGCTTGCCCTCGCGCAGCGCGGCGGCCATGGCGTGCGGGATCTCCGCCTCGGCCTCGACGACCTTCGCGCGCATCTCCTGCACATGAGCAACCATTTCCTGCTCCTGCGCCACGGCCATTGCGCGGCGCTCTTCGGCCTTGGCCTGCGCGATGCGCCTGTCGGCTTCGGCCTGGTCCATCTGCAGCTGCGCGCCGACGTTGCGGCCGACGTCTACGTCTGCAATATCGATGGAGAGAATCTCAAAGGCGGTGCCGCTGTCGAGGCCCTTGGCCAGAACGGTGCGGGAGATCATATCCGGGTTTTCGAGAACTTCCTTATGGGTGGCGGCGGAGCCGACGGTGGTGACGATGCCTTCGCCGACGCGGGCGATGATGGTCTCCTCGCCTGCGCCGCCGATGAGGCGGGCGATGTTGGCGCGCACGGTGACGCGGGCCTTGGCACGCAGCTCGATGCCGTCCTTGGCAATGGCGGCGACGACCGGGGTCTCGATGACCTTCGGGTTGACGCTCATCTTCACGGCCTCGAGCACGTTGCGGCCGGCCAGGTCGATAGCGCGGCATTCTTCAAACTCCAGCGGGATGGCAGCGCTCTGCGCGGCGATCAGCGCGTCCACAACGCGGTCGACCGAGCCGCCGGCCAGCAGGTGGGCTTCCATCTCGTTCATGTTCACGTTCAGGCCGGCCTTGGTAGCCTTGATGAGCGGGTGCACGATGCGGGAGGGGTTGATGCGCCTAAAGCGCATGCCGATCAGCGCGGCGATGGATACGCGCACGCCGGAAGCGACTGCCGAGATCCACAGACTGAGCGGAAAGAAATTGAAAAACGCGACCAGGAACACAATAATGAGCACTACAAGCACCAGAATACCGACGATGCCACTTTCAAACATGATTCTTCCTCCTTCAAAACAAACCCCTGTATTTAGCTTATGCCTTCGCGGCTTTCACTACGATGTGGTTGCCCTCCACGGCGATGACCTGCACCTTTTCCCCCGCGGCGATGAACTCGCCGTCGGAAACGATGTTGAGCTTCACGCCGTCGAATTCGCCCATACCCGCCGGGCGCAGAACGGTGGTCGTTTCTCCGGTCTTGTGCAGGTAATATTTCAGATCGTTCTCCGAAATGGAGCCGGCATCGGTGGCGGTCTCGTGCAGAACGAGTTTTGATTTGGCCAGCCGCCCCTTGGATACCGAATGGATGGAGATCGACAGCGCGATGCACAAAAGCGCAATGATCACGATCGCCATGATCAGCGCTTCCAGCGCGCTGCTCGCTTTGATGATCACTCCGGCGATCAGGCATGCGATACCCGTGATGCCCGGCACGCCGAAGCCCGGCGTGAACAGCTCGATGGTCACAAACACAAGTCCCAGCACCAGACAGATGCCCGATACCCAGTTCAGCGAAATGATCTCCAGTATCTCCATACGATCCCTCCCTAGGATTCCAGTTTGATC
>JAFQGN010000339.1 GCA_017398245.1 Clostridia bacterium
CGCGCCGGTCGTTTGGGATTCATATTGCCTTATTATAGCATGCCGTTCGGCTTCTGCGCGCATAAATCTTTATCCTCTTTTCTGGGAATGGTATAAATAAACAGAGCAGGCTCTGCAGAACCTGCTCTGTTCGCTTTGTGTGGTACAACTCAAACGGGGCTGTTCATGCCCATCTCCTTGCAGCAGCGCAGATCCCGGTGCTGCGGAATCCTGTAACTGTCTCTCCCGGCAGAGCGGATTTTGCCCGCCGCGAGAACGGGCTCAATCGTCAAACTCCATATAGCCGCCCTTCATCGGCGAGGCCGCGTGCTCGGCATACAGCCGCAGCGCCCCGGCGCGATATTTGCGCGGCTTGGGCTGCCATTTAGCCCTTCGCTCTGCCAAAACAGCGTCGATCTCCTCGGGCGTTTTGCGCTCTCCCGCAATGCCCACAATCGCCAGCACGCGCTCTTTAACGTCGATCTCGATCAGATCGCCTTCCTCGACCAGCGCGATCGGCCCGCCGCTTTGCGCTTCCGGGCTGCAGTGGCCGATGACCGGGCCGGTGGACGCGCCGGAGAACCTGCCGTCTGTGATCAGCGCGATGGAACGACCGAGCTCCTTGTCCGTGCTGATCGCCTCGCTCGTATAGAACATTTCCGGCATGCCGCTGCCCTTTGGCCCTTCGTAGCGGATGAACACCGCATCGCCCGTTTGCACCTTGTGGTGCAGCACGGCGTCGAGACATTCCTCTTCGCTGTCGAACGGGAGCGCGCGCAGCACGGCCCTGAACATCTCCTTCGGGCATGCCGTGTGCTTGATCACCGCGCCCTCGGGGGCGAGGTTTCCGCGCAGGATCGCGATGCTGCCGTCGGTGCCGATGGGGTCTTCGCGCCTGCGGATGATGTCCTCGCGCACAAGGTTCAGGCCGTATTTGGCGTTTGCCTTGTCCAGCCATTTCCGGCAGCGCTCGTAGTACCCGTTCGCCTTCAGCTCGTCCAAGTTTTCGCCCAGCGTCTTGCCGGTCACGGTCATCGCGTCCATATGGAGCAGATCGCGTATCTCCTCCATGATCGCCGGCACTCCACCCGCATAGTAGAAGAACTCCGCAGGCCATTTTCCGGCCGGGCGCAAATTGAGCAGATACGGCATGTTCCGGTGCAGCCGGTCGAACGTATCGCCGTCGATCTCGATACCCAGCTCGTGCGCGATGGCGGGAAGGTGCAAAAGGCTGTTCGTGCTGCCGGAAATCGCCGCATGCACGAGGATCGCGTTTTCGAAACTCTTCATTGTCACGATGTCGCTCGGCCGCAGGCCCTTGTATGCCAGTTCGACCGCCATTTCCCCCGCGCGCCGGGCAAAATCGATCAGATCCGGGCTGGTCGCCGGAAGCAGCGCGCTGCCGGGCAGAGAAATGCCCAGCGCCTCGGCCATGATCTGCATGGTGGACGCGGTGCCGATGAACGAGCACGCGCCGCAGCTGGGGCAGGCGTTTTCCTTTGCCCAGCACAGCCGCGCCTCGTCGATCTCGCCGCGCTCATACTGCGCGCTGTATTTGCCCAGCTGTTCCAGCGTCAGCAGTTCCGGGCCCGCGCTCATCGTGCCGCCCGTCACCATCACGGCGGGAATATTTACGCGCATCATGCCCATCATGTTGCCGGGCAGCCCTTTATCGCAGCTGGCGATATACACGCCCGCGTCAAACGGCGTCGCGTTTGCCTGAATTTCGATCATGTCCGCGATGATCTCGCGGCTGACCAGGCTGTAATTGATGCCGTCCGTGCCCTGGCTCTCGCCGTCGCACATATCGGTGCAGTAATAGCGCGCGCCGTGTCCGCCGGCCTGCGCGATGCCCTCGCGCGCCGCTTCCACCAGCTTGTCCAGATGCCCGCTTCCCGGATGGCTGTCGCCGAACGTGCTTTCGATAAAGATCTGCGGCTTGCTCAGGTCTTCGACCTTCCAGCCCGTGCCGATGCGCAGCGGATCCAGCTCCGGCGCGGCCTTTCTCATTTTCTGGCTGTTCAGTTCCATTTTCCGTCTCCCTTTCGTGCGTCGGTAGATACGCTGCGGCTGCATGCTGCGCGCAAGAAACGCGTCCGCGCAACAGCGCGGTTCATTTTTTGAACAGATCGAGATATCTGGCGACCGATCTTGTCATTTCGCGCGAAAAGTCGGAATTGTACTTTCGGCTGCAGAACGCCTGCATCCATTCCCGATATCCCTTTTCGCCCGTCCTCGGCTCCCACATCTCTTGCATCTCGTCTGCCCCAAGGCAGCGATACGCGTTTTCGTGCACAATGTGCTTCATTGCGACGCGAGCCGGTTTTTCGCGCTGCCGCTGCTGCAGGGTCGGATATCCGAACACCAGCATCGCGGCGGGGAACACATATCGCGGCAGGTGCAAAAGGGCCTGCTGCTCTTCGGCGTTTTCCATGATATCGCCGATGTAGCAGGAGCCGATCCCCAAGCTTTCGGCGGCGGTCACGGCGTTCTGCGCGGCAATACAGGCGTCGGATACCGCCAGCATCAGGTCGCCCACGCCAGGTTCTCTCGGTTCGCAGCCCGCAGCCTGGAACCCTTCATACCATTTGCGGCAATCCGCGCAGAAGACCAGCACCATCTGCGCCTTTGCTATAAACGGCTGGTGATCGCATGTCTCCGCAAGGCGTTCTTTGATCGCCGGATCGGTCACGTCGATGATGGTGTACAGCTGCTGGTTGCCCGCCGTAGGCGCCATGCATGCCGCCTGCAGGATGAGCGCTTTGTCTTCCTCGGCGATCGGGCGCTCTTCGAATACGCGTACAGACTTTCTCTCGAACAGTTGCCGGATGGTCTCGTTCATGCTTTGCTTGCCTCCCGTGTTCCGTCTTCTTCCGGCCGGTAGCTGCGCTTTCCTGCAGCGACTTCCGCATCCGGGAAATACCTTCGCAGGCAGTCGCCGTCTCCCAGCACCACGTTTTCGTACAGCTCGTGGGAACAGTTTCCTGTGAACACCTCGGCGATGGTGGTGTCCGTCACGTCGCAGTACATCCGCGCGAATTTGCGGAACCATTCGTTTTCGGCAATATGCCTGTTCCATGCCATGCCGTAGGGGCAATGATTTACGCCGAGCGATTTATCCCAGCCCAGATAGGGCACGTCCGAAGTTTTCGTAATGTTCTCCGGCGTGCGCGCAAGCCCGAGCTCCTCCGCCCGTTTTATCATCTTTTCCGCGCGCTCTACCGCTCGCTTGTACAGCACTTTGTGGGCCAGCCGGAGCGCCTCTTCTTCGCCGAATGTATCGCGCAGTTCGCACACAAAGGCAAAATACAGGTCGGCAAACTGCACCGCCATCATGCGCACCTCGTCCACGGCCCTCTGTTTCTCTATCATTTCACGCATCCTGCTTCCTCCTTTATCGGCTGCCCGGAGCATATTCCCGGGTGAACGCGGCGTACAGCGCATTGTGGAATTCGCGCCGGAACCGGAACAGACGCGTGTTTTCGCGCGTGGGGTACACCCGGTTCGTAAGCAGCACGGCCCAGAACCCGGTCGTCGGGTCGACCGCAAAGGACGTTCCCGTGAACCCCGTATGTCCGAACGAGCATTCCGGCATCAGATCGCCCATAAAATTCCGTTCTGTTCCCGCAAGATGAAAGCCGAGCCCGCGCCGCACTTCGCTCGTCTGTGCGCTGCAGCGGATCGCCCTTTGGAACATGGCGGGGGAGAGCAGCCCCTCTCCGCCGCAGGCAAGCATTTTTACAAATGCGATCATGTCCTCCAGACAGGAAAACACGCCCGCATTGGCTGAAACGCCGCCCAGAAAGCGCGCGTTTTCATCGTGCACCACGCCGCACAGCGGTTTGCCTGTCTCCTTGTCGATCTCCGTCGGCGCAATGACGCCGCCTTTGGGCAGATACCCCGTATTGCGCATGCCCAGCGGTTCGAACACCCTGCGCCTTGCAAGGCTGTCCAGCCCTTCTCCGTATATCTTCTCCAGGATCTTCCCCAAAACGATATACCCCATGCAGGAATAGGCGACGTCCGTTCCGGGCGCATAGTCCAGCGGATGCGCCAGCAGCTCGCCCAGAGCCCCGTCCGGGCTTCCGACCGCCTCGCTCAGGTGATAAGAAGGGACGAACCCGCCGCAATGGCTCATCAGCTGCAGGATAGTGATCTCGCGCTTGTCCTCCGGCGCATCCGGAAAAAACGTGCCGATCGTGTCATAGAGGGTCAGAAGCCCCTCTTCGATCGCAAAAAACGCGATCATCGTCGGCGCAAGGATCTTTGTGATCGACGCCATATCGTACAGGGTTCGGCCGTTGGGCGCAGGACCGTCCTGCGAGATTTTTCCCGCAAAGGAAATTGCGCAGGTCTTCTGTCCATAGCCGCAAGCCGCCGCCGCACCGGGATAACAGCCGTCCGCCGCGCCGCGCGGGAGCAGGCTGTCCAAAATATTCTGCATATCCATACTGCTATTGTATTGTGCGCTCCGCGTTCTGTCAATTCGGCGCCCCTGTTCAAAAAAACAAAGAGCCGTCTCATACCGGGTGGAGCTCAGAATGCAACCCGAAAATCGCGGCAGATAGGAGCATGAGACCATGCCGTCCATACCGGACGAAGCGCAGAATGCAACCCCTTCCGCCCTGTCGCTTGCCAAACAGGCAGCGGCAAAAGCCCTCTAAACGCATTCGGGCAAAAAAGAAAAGCCCGGATCATCGATCCGGGCTTTTGTGGCGGAAGCGGTGGGATTCGAACCCACGTGCCCTTGCGGACAACTTGATTTCGAGTTATTTTGACAATTCGGAATCACTCGGAATCACGTGGAGAATCTGGGAGTCTTCCGCACCCGCGAATCAGCCCGGTTTGCAGGCTTTCTGGCGCTATTATACCTCAAATCTCCAGCAAATACAAGC
>JAFQGN010000340.1 GCA_017398245.1 Clostridia bacterium
GTTGACCACCGCGCCCTTGGGGGTCATGCAGAACGTGCGCACCCGATCGCCGTAATTTTCCGTGCGGTACACGATCTTGCTCTCGTACAGCTCGTCCGTCAGATGGGCGAACACCTGCGCGGGCAGCTCCACGCGCACGCCGATGTCCACTCGGCTCGATTCGGTGGGGATGTCCAGATCCTTGCACACCTTTTCCATCCATTTGCTGCCGATGCGGCCCACGGAAATGACGCATTCGCGGCAGGAATAGGTCTCGCTTTCGGTCAGAACCGCATAGCCTTCTTCTGTTTTTTCAACAGTCTGCACCGGCGTATCGAAGAAGAAATCGACCTTGTCCTTCAGGTGGGCGTACAGGTTTTCCAGCACGATATAGTTGATATCCGTGCCCAGATGGCGTACGGAAGCGTCCAGCAGGTGCAGATCGTGCTGGATGCAAAGCGTCTTAAAGCGCGTGCCGGCGGTGGAATACAGCTTGGTGCCCTCGCCGCCAAAGCGCATGTTGATCTCGTCCACATAGCGCATCAGATCCAGCGCCTGCTTTTTGCCGATGTATTCGTACAGCGTGCCGCCGAAGTCGTTGGTGATATTGTATTTTCCGTCGGAAAACGCGCCGGCGCCGCCAAAGCCGCTCATGATGGAGCAGGATTTGCACTTGATGCAGCTTTTTACCTTATCGCCGTCGATGGGGCAATGGCGCTTGTTCAGCGCATGCCCGGCCTCGAACACGGCTACCTTGAGCTCGGGCTTGAGAAGCATCAGTTCGTAGGCGGAAAAGATGCCGCCGGGGCCCGCGCCGATGATGATCACGTCATATTGCATGGATGTCCCTCCAGTATTGGTTTCGAATGGCCGTAAACGGAACGGGAGATGCGGCCTTTGTCAAGCGGTACGCAAAATCCGCCCGCAATGTCCCGTTTTCGGGCAAAACGGGCGTTTTTCAGCGTGCATTTTTCTGCATTTTTCGTGCAAAAAACGCCACTTAAGCGCATTTAGCGCGCACGCACCTTCTGAAAATCCGGGCGAAAAATCGCCCCGAATGCCCCAAAACGCGTTTGTCCGTTTGCCGCATTGCATTATACCACCATACGGCTATGTATTCAAGCCGAAAGCATAAGCCCCGCCGATGCGCATCCGGCGGGGCTTTGATAAGCTGTGGATAACTTACCTGGCTTCAAACATGAAGCGTTCAAAGGCGACGGAATCCTGCGCGTCCTTGTCCAGCTGTTCGGGAGTAACGCCCGGGCGCAGATCATGCCAGATGCGGATATCGCGTTCGATCTGCCCGCCGCGGCTGACGAACGGCTCCATGACGACCGGGCCGTCATAGTCGATCTCGCGCAGCGCCTCGCCGATCTCGCGCCAGGGCATGCGGCCCTGACCGGGCACCATGCGGTTGCATTCGCCGGTGTGGAAATGGCCCAGCAGCTTACCCGCCTTGCGGATGGCGGCGGAGATGGAGGTCTCCTCGATGTTCATATGGAAGGTGTCCAGCATGACCTTGACGTTGTCGCAGCCCACTTCGTTCACGAACGCGACGCCTTCATCGGCCGTGTTCAGAATGTGGTTTTCGAAGCGATTGAGCACTTCCATGCCCAGATCGATACCGTAGGGCCTGGCCAGCTCGCTCATCAGGCGCATGCCCTCCACGCTGTTTTTCCAGTCCTCTTCCTTGTTGACGGGCTTGGAATAATCGATCGGCCAGCAGGAGTAGAGCGCGCCGCCGATGAGGCGGATATCCAGCTCGCCCATCACTTCAAACAGCTTTTTGTACCACTCGGCCGCACCTGCGCGGATGGCGGGATCGCCCGAGCCGATGTTGTGGTGCGGAGCAGGGCCGTAGCCGGCGGTCAGGATCACGTTATGATCCTTGCAGGCGCTGCGAAGATCTCTGATCTGCTGCGCAGTGTATTCCGGCAGGGGTTTTGCGCCGATCTCAAGGATATCAAAGCCGAGCTTGGCGACTTTTTTGACATAGGGGAGATAATCCGCGGCCCATTCCTTTTCCCAGTAGGCGTAGTAGATGCCGTATTTCATATCGCTTGCCTCCTCGCGGTGGTTCGTAAAGATGCATTGAGCACTATAAGCGTATCATAAAACGGAAAGCGGCGCAAGGGCGGCAACGGCTTCTTTCAGGCTTCTTCCGGCATGGAGAGCAGGCAGAATTCGTTTTTGCGGCATGCCAGAAGGCCCTCGCGGGTCAGCTTGCCGATCTCAGCGGAGAGACCGCTGCGGTCGACTTCCAGATAATCGGCAAGGCCCTGCCGGTCGAAGGGGATGGTAAAGCGGGAAGCGCCGGCGCGCTTGGCCTCGTGCAGAAGATACGCAAGCAGCTTTTCGCGCGTGGTGCGCTTGGCGGTGATGGACGCGCGCTTTTGCAGGGCGAGATTCTTTTGCGCCACGATGCGCAGCAGGTTGAAGATGAGCTTATTGTGAAATTCGCAGGAATTGGAGCAGGATGTGAGCAGGCGGCGGCAGTTGACCAGCAGATAGCGGCTGTTTTCGACCGCGATTGCGCTGACGGGCAAGGTCTCCACGCCTGCGCAGGCGAAGGTTTCGCCGAAGAGCTCGCCGGGGAGTATCTGCATCATGATGGAACGGGCGCCGAAATAATCGGTACGGACGATCTGCACCGTGCCGCTGAGCAGGATGCCCACATCGGCGGCCGCATCGCCCTCCTGCCAGATCGCCTCGCCCTTTTGCGCGGAGGCTTCGCGCGCGCCGAGACAGCCGAGCATACCGCGAAGGTCGGCAGGGGAAATATCCGCAAAGAGCGGGCAGGAGGCCAGAGATTCCGCAGAAATTTGCATAAAAAACTCCTTGTGTTGAAAATTCAACGGACAATGCCGAGGGAATTGTACTATAATACAGGCATGAGGTCAAGAAAAACAGGAGGTTTGAAGATATGATCCGCAAAATTATCAGGATTGATGAAGAAAAGTGCAACGGCTGCGGCGCGTGCGCGTCTGCATGCCACGAGGGCGCGATCGGTATGGTGAACGGCAAGGCGAAGCTGCTGCGTGAGGATTATTGCGACGGTTTGGGCGATTGCCTGCCCGCGTGTCCCACGGGCGCGATTTCCTTTGAGGAAAGGGAAGCGCCGGCGTACGACGAGGCGGCGGTACTGAAGGCAAAGGAAGAAAAGGCGGGCGCGGTTTCCGGCGGATGCCCGGGCAAGATGGCGAGGGCAATCGAACGGCCGCTGGGCGGCGGATGCCCGGGAAAAATGGCAAAGGCGATCGAGCGCGGCGCGGCTGCTCCGGCGGAACCTGCGCCTGCGGCGAGCGAACTCAGGCAGTGGCCGGTGCAGATCAAGCTGGCTCCGCTCAGGGCGCCATATTACCAGAATGCGAATCTGCTGATCGCGGCGGACTGCACGGCTTATGCCTACGGCAGGTTCCATGCCGATTTCATGCGCAATAAGGTCACGCTCATCGGCTGCCCGAAGCTGGACGACGTGGACTATTCCGAAAAGCTGACGGCGATCATTGCCAATAACGAGATCAAGAGTCTGACCATCGTGCGCATGGAGGTGCCCTGCTGCGGCGGTATCGAATTTGCGGCGAAAAGGGCGCTGCAGGCCAGCGGGAAGTTCATCCCGTGGCAGGTGGTCACGATCTCGACCGACGGGAGGATTTTGGACTGATGCGGGGCAGAGACGAATTGATCGGCAGCCTGATCGGGCTGGCGAACACGGCCACGGGCAACGCATGGAAGGCGGACGCGCAGACGGACAGCGTCGTGCGCGCCTGTCTGCGTCTGCTCGGGCAAAGTGCGGAAGAGGATGCGTTTAAGCGGCAGATCGATGCGGTGCGCGCGGACAAGGCGCGGCTCGCGCCGGATTGCGCGGTGTGCAAGAACCCTTGCGGGCGGAACGCGGATTACGACATGCAGGAGCTGTATGCGGCGCAGAGCGAGATCCGCGCGCTGAAGAAGCTGCTGATCTGCGCGCTGGCTGCGATGGAA
>JAFQGN010000005.1 GCA_017398245.1 Clostridia bacterium
AGCGATCGTGGCTCACAAGCAAAAGCGCGCCCTTGTAGGCAAGCAGCTGCGCGCGCAGCAGTTCAATGCCCTTTGCGTCCAGGTCGGTGGTGGGCTCGTCGGCCAGCAGAACATGCGCCCGTGCCGAGAGCGCGGCGGCAATGCGCCTGCGCGTCTTTTCGCCGCCGGAGAGGCCGTCACGCTTTTCCTGCGCCTGAAAGACCGAGCCGATGCGCGCGTCGAAATCTTCGGTGTCGTCGTCTCCGGTCTGCCTGATATAGGATACCGGCCGCAGCCGGTTCACATGCCCGCTTTCCGGCTCGATCTCTCCGGCCAGAACGCGCAGAAGTGTGGTTTTTCCCGCGCCGTTTTCGCCCACAAGGCCGATGCGGTCGCCCTCGTGCAGAGCGAAACTGTCGATAGAAAAGAGTTTTTTCATGCCAAAGGAAAGAGAAATACCGTTTGCTTCCAAAAAGATTTGTGCCAAGGGGCGTCCCTCCCGGTTTCAGAATAGGGAAACGGCGGAAGGAGCAGACCTCTTGGCACAGAAAAAGATGCGCAAAAAAACAAGGCTCCGCTTCCATCCGCTGAAAAGGAGCACGACAAGACACAGGCCCGCATATTCATGCGAACCGGAAAGACTCATCATGCCGATTTTAGCGAATCCTCATTAGCGGCAAGCCCTGCACTTTCTTTATATTTATCGAAGCGGATGCCCGCAGCGACAGAAAAAGTATAACGCCTGCCGACCGCGTTTGTCAACAGGCGTTTTGCTTCATTCCCCGCCGGGGGTGAGATACATGCGCACATAATCCATCACATGCTCGAGCAGATCCGCATAGCCGCAGTTCTCGTATTCCTTGGCATGGTTGCGCCGCGCGTTGTCGTAATACCCTACGCCGCCCTTGGTGGAAATATCGATGCAAACGCACGCCAGCGGCATGCTGCGCGGCGTGTACGAAGCGCGATGCAGATCGATATCCTCAAACAGGCTCAGCGGCACGGCGCCGCTGCCCATATCCAGCCCGAGCCTGCCGTAGTGTTCGGAAAACGCAAGGCCCTCGCCCAGTTCCGAGGCAAAATCGGTCAGGCTGCCGCCGCTCCAGCCGCGCAGCTCCTCCGGGCTTTCCAGAAAGTTGTAGATCGCATCTTCCCGTGACAGGAACTCCGCCAAATTCATGGCCAGATCGTCGGAAACCTGCTGTGCCTGCTCGGTCAGATAGGCCGCGCCGCCATGGGTATACCGACCGTACTGCTCGTAATCGATCAGCACGACGGCGGAATCGATATGCTCCTCCAGCCAGCCGATCAGCGCGCGCGTCTCGCTCTCGCTGCCCAGAGCTTCGCCGGGATAATCGGCCGAGCCCGGTTCGGTGGCGTGATAAGCCTGGCTCGCCCCTTCGCCATACTGGCCGGCGTTCGCGCTGGGGAAATTCATACCCAGATCGATCCCACCGTCGTTCGCGCGCCAGTCGATGCCCTCTTCCGTTTCCACGATAACGCGGCCGTCCGGGTTCACGCAGGGCACAGCGATGATTGAAAACTCGCTCAGCAGATCCATCACCCGCTCGTTACCCACGGAATAGGCGCTGAGCAGGCTGCACAATTGCTTCAGGATATACATCGTGCCAGCGGTCTCCTTGGCATGCACGCCGCCCGTGAGCAAAATGACGCGGCTGCCCTCGCCGACGCGCACGGAATAGATACTGCGGCCCTTTTCGCTCTGGCCGATGATCTCGACATGGGCGATCGGATGGGCCGAAATATCGTAAAGCAGCTCTTCCAGTTCTTCCCAGGAGTATTTGCGCTCCAGATCGATAAACAGGTTTTTCGGGTCTTCCGCGTTCAGAACGGCGATCCAGTCCCTGCAGGAGGCGACCGCCGCATAATATTCCTCACCCGGCATGCCTGCAATGGTGAACTGCGCCTTTCCGCCTGCCGATTCGGTCATTTCTTCAACCGAGAGCAGGTTCGCCAGCGCGCCCGCGGGGATCAGGCACAATATCAACAGAAAGATCAGCGTCCGTTTCATACAGCGCCTCCTTCGCAATTTCTACCATATCATACCACGAAACGCCGTCGCGGGAAAGGATTTTCCTGCAAATACGAAACAGGCCTTCCCCTTTTCGCAAGGAAAGGCCTCCGCAGCAGGCTTCGCATATATTCCAGCGCCCGGATACGCCCGTCGCTCCGATCTGTCCCGCATACGGCAATGCCCCTGAACTTCTGTCCGGGGGCATTGTTTTTTATTTATGCTGACAGACTTACAGATATCTCTCGCTGCCCGAAACGATAACGCACTCGTTTTTTTCAAAAATTTCCTCGGCAAACGCCTCGGCGTAATGGTTTTCCATAGGGATCCACTCATTCTCAAATCGCTTGAGCATCTCTTCCCCGTTGCGGGCAAGAATGCGCTCGCGCTGCAAAGACGCGGGCACCTTCACCCACGCGCGCACATCGTACACAGCGCCAAAGTACGGGTGCAGGCTGTAGCTGCCCTCCACGATGCGCACCTTGTTCGGCTCCGCCTTCTGCCATTCGCCCAGCTGCCCGCAGGAGCAGTCGTACGCGCGGAACAGCACGGGCTCGGCCAGCTTCCGGCAGGCGATCTCTTCCTGAAAACGCTCGTAATCCACATTTCCGCCGGGCTCGGCAAGCCTTTCGGCCGTTTTGCGCTCAAAGGGCAGGAAATAATCGTCCATATGGAACAGCTGCGCGCCGTAGACCTCGGCCAGAATGGCGGCAAGGGTGGTCTTTCCGCCGCCGCACATGCCGTCGATCGCCACGCTCACCTGGCCTTTTTCCGTAAGACATGCG
>JAFQGN010000341.1 GCA_017398245.1 Clostridia bacterium
ATTGGCGGTGTTCATGGCGATATAGAACATCAGCGTGACCAGCGCCGCGCAGAACGTGACGACCAGCAGGCGCGAGGCCGCGAACCAGAGCAGTCTTCTGAGGTATTTCAAAGCAAACACTCCTTGGGGTGGGCGCTGGGGGGGGCTATATCAGGGGCTCCGCCCCTGAAACCCTGACAGGGGACCGGACACGGAGAGAACGCCGGGGGCTGCTCGACGGCGCCGCGCCTAAATCTTTGATTTAGCCGACGGCGGTTCGGCTAAAGCCGAACTATCAAACCTTAAGGTTTGATACCTCTCCCAGACCCCTCGGCAAAGGAACAAGTCCCTTTGCAATCCCATATTGGGGGATCTGTTTACAGCTATAAGGATGGTATCCGTTCGCTGTTACCGGTTTTTTACTGCGCTATAAACGCAAAAATGAACGGCCGATTTCTGCCGGCGTTATTCGCCGGCGTTGTGCGGCGCAGTGCCCGGCGTTTCGGCGATAGCGGCCTCGGCCTCTTCAAAATCCTCCAGCAGCTGGGCCATCTGGGCGATCATCTGTTCATCCTGCAGGCGGAATTTGAATTCCACGCGTCGGGAGGCGTCGGCATTTTCGGTGCCGTCCGCGTTATAGATGAGGTTCGACCAGGAGCGGCCGTTGGCGGTGATGATAGTGCGCAGGTATTTCTTGGTTTCCGGCGTGATGCGGCTGTATTCATCGGAAAGCACATAGCTTGCCACGGCCAGCGCGCGGTTCTGGGAAAGTTCCAGATTGGACATATAGCTGCCCACGGAATCGGTATGGCCTTCGATGATGATCTCGGCGATATTGCCGCGGTATTCATCGGAAAGCAACACGTTGAGATAGACGGGCAGGAATTCGTTGATCATCTTTTTGCCGGCGGCGGAGAGCGCGAACTCGCTGCGGGTGAACAGGATGGACGAATCGAGCGTGATCGCGCCGGTGGACGGATCGACCGTGGCGGAGATATTGGCTTTGTCCAGCGCGTCGGCAAGCGATGTGATGATGCGCTTGCGCACGCCGACGAGCTCGTCCAGCTGCGCCTGCTGGGTATCGAGCAGTTCCTGCTGCTGCGCGACGACGAGCTGCTGATCGTTCAGCAGAGCCTGCGCGACGACGAGCTGCTGCTGCTGCTCGGTCAGCTGGGCCTTGGCGGCGTCCAGCTCGGCCTGCTGCTGCGCGAGCGCGGTGTTGGCGCTGTCCAGCTCGGTCTTCTGCGCGTTCAGCGCGTCGCTCAGCTCGGTCAGCTGCTGGTCCTGCAAAAGCAGCTTGGCCTGTTCGGCCAGAAGCAGAGTTTCCGATTCGGTGAGCTTGGTCTGCGCGGCGGTAAGCTCTTTGTCTTTATCGCTCAGTTCTTTGTCTTTGTCGCTCAGTTCCTGGTCCTTATCGCTGAGCGCCTTATCCTTTTCGTTCAGCTCGTCTTCCTTCTGCGTGAGCACCTCGCTCTGGCGCAGAAGTTCGGCGGTTTTGACCTCCAGCATATCGAAATACTGGTACACGCTATAGAACATGATGAGGACGAACACCAGCAGAAGGCCGCTCATCAGGTCCGAAAAGCTCAGCCAGAAGCTGCCGTTTTCGCCCTGCGGGCTGCGCCGGCGGTAGCGTCTGCCCATAGAACGCATTGCAAAGCCTCCTTTCGAAGGGACACTGGGGCTGCTCGCCCCAGACCCCCGGCAAAGGGAATGATTCCCTTTGCAATCCCCAGTATGGGGTTACATTTTGTTGTATCTCTTCGGCCCGGTTCAGAGCAATCTGCCATTTCCGGGGGCGCACAGGGCTACGCCGGAGTGCTGCCAAAGAGTCATTTTCCTCAAGAATCCCATTTATTGGGTTTGTCATTACCAAACATCTGTCGTACAGCACAAGGCGGCGGCGCCTTGCCATGTTATCTTCCCACCGCAAAACGCATCATACATTGCTTTATCAGAAGCCTTATATTGAGGGTTCCAGGGCGCCGCGCCTGATTCGCTGAATCAGCCGACGGCGGTTTTCCCAAAGGGAAAACTTTCAAACCCTTTAGGGGTTGAACCCTATGGGGAATCATTCCCCCTGGCAGGGGTTTGGTGCCAGAGTCCCCAATCATACCCTTACTGCCTGTCTTCTACGGTCTGGCGAAGCTCCTTGACTGCGGCGGTCAGCTTTTCGCCCTGATCGGCGAAGAGGTTGGCGGAGGCGTCCAGCACATCCGGCAGGCGTTCGATGGTCAGGTGCACATCGCGCACGAGCCTGTCGAGCTGGCGCGTAGTCTCGCCGATATCGGCAAAGAAGGCGTTATAAGTCTTTTCCAGATCCTCGTTCACGCCGGAGACGAACGCCTTGTGCGATTCGACCAGCGCTTCTCCGCTGCCGCGCAGGGTATCGGCGGAGGAGCGCAGGTCCTGCTCGATGGCGCCGAGAGTGGCGGCAATGGAGCGGGTCTGTTCTTCAGTGGCTGCGCGCTGTTCGGAAATGGCGCGGCTGAGCTCGCCCTGCAGCTTGGCGATGGACTGGAGCGTGGTGATCTGCTGGCTGGCGACGATCTCCATCTGCCCCACGTTGGAGGCCACGCGCTGGTAGGCCTGATCGGAAAGGCCCTGCACGCTATTGAGCTTGTCCACATAGGCTTCGAACTTGCCAAGAACGCTGTCGGAGGCCTTCTGCACTTCCAGAATATCGCGGGAGATGCGCTCAAAGGAGAGCAGCATGTTTTCCGTATTTTCGCGTGTCTGCTTTTGCCATTCCACGGTTTCATGGATACAGGCGGCGAGGTTTTTGAACTGGCCGTGCAGCTGCTCGTCCATACGGTCGAGGAAGCGGCTGAGCACGGTATCGAGCGCCTGCGTCTGCTGGCGGGTGGTATAGCGGCAGAAGGAATCGAGCGTCTGGCGCACGGGTTCCATAGTCTCCTCCAGCACGGCGGCCATACGCGCCGTCATCGCGCCGGTGATATCGGCCGCGATGGCCTGGATCTGCGCGGTCTGCTCCTGCTGGTAGATGGCGATCTGGTTGAGCGGATCGACCGTGAGCACGCCGGCTTCGTTATGCATGGCGGCGTAAAAATCGGACAGGGTGGAACGGGCGGCTCCGTGCACGATGGACGTGCTCACGCTGAAGATGATGGAGCACACGACGCCCACGACAGAGGTGGTGAACGCATAGCGCATGCCGGGGATAAGCGTGCGGATGGCTTCCATGACGGCTTCGGAATTGTCCATGGAGAAGCCGGCGAGGCCCTGCGTGATGCCAAGGAGCGTGCCGAGGAAGCCGAGGGTGGTCATCAGCCCGGGGGCGGCGGAGGCCAGAGAAGAGCGGCCCGGCTGCGCGATGACGGTATCTTCGTTGATATAATCTTCGACATTCGAAGCGTTATGGTATTCGCCGTCGGCGAAGAAGAGGTTGTCCAGATACTCGCTCCAATGCGGGTACAGCGCGCCCTTGCCCAGGAAATTGTCCTCCTGCCAGGAGCGTTTGCTCTTTTCGCCCTGCTTGATATTGCGGATGGCGCGCCGCAGCAGCGCGCGCGTGCGCCACATGGGCAGCACGCATTTTGCAAAGCTGAGCAGCAGCAGCGCGGCGATGGCGACATACACGCATGCATTTATGATATTGTCCAGAAATTCGGCGGTCAGCTGTTCCAAAATAGCTTCCACTTGCGCTCCTCCTTTATTTTAGCCGCATCTGCGCGGCGGGCGTTTTTTTCTGTACGGTTAGACGGAAACGGCGCGCCCCTTGTTTCATATAATATGACATTTTATGCCATGTATAGTACACGCCGCTTCTATTCCACTTTGCAGTATAGCATGATGCGCAGTAAAAAGCAACTCCGGTCTGTATTCAGCCGGGTTGACACCGTTTTTTATAAAAGGGATATGGGCAGACTGGGCGCGCCCCGGTTTTCAGAGTGCCGAAAGTCTGTTCGCGCGGCGGTTTCGCAGCAGACAGAGAGACTGACGAACGGCGTGTTTACACGGCATTTTGCGGCGGCTGAGAGCACGCAGGCCGACGGCCTGTTCTCGCGGCGGTTTGCGGCAGTCAGGCTGGCTGGCGGCCTGTTTGCGCGGCAGTCATTCCTCCATCAGGCGGGAAACGAGCTTTTTCACGCGCTCGCGCGCTTCGCTTTCCATGAGGAAGGAATCGTCCTCGCGGCCGATGTTGTCGCCCATCATTTCCACAAACTGGCTGACCTTGAGGCCGAGGGCGTCCTGCATATCGCGGTCGGAGCCCTTGGGGCTGACCAGATAATAGCAGGCGATGGAATCCTGCTGGCCGATGCGGTGGGCGCGGTCTTCCGCCTGCGAATGCACGGCGGGCGACCAGTCCAGCTCGCCAAAGACAACGCACGAGGCGCGCTGCAGGTTCAGGCCGCTTGCGCTGCGCAGGGAAATGACGCAAAGATCGGTCCCGCCGGTCATGAATTTGTTCAGCGCGGCGTCCTTTTGCTTATCGTTTTCGCGCCCGGTGATGAAGACCGGGTGCAGAGATTTGAGTTCCTGCTTGTACAGGTCCATCACGGCATGGTGGTGGGCAAAGAGCAGCACCTTTTCGCCGCCCTCGACGAGCGAACGCACGAACGCGGCCACATAGGGCGCCTTGGCAAGGCCGGTGGCCTGCCTTTCGCGCTGGCAGACCTGGTCTTCCAATATGGCGCGGCGGGATTCGTCGGTCTCGAAGCGCAGCTGCCTGAGCATGTCCATGGCCGGGAGCATCATGGAGCGATAGACGCTGTCGTCCCAGTCGATCTCCTGCACAAGGCGTCTTTTGGGCGGCAGCTGGGAGAGCACATCGCGCTTGAGGCGGCGCAGCATGATGCCTTCGCGCCGCAGGTATTCGCCAAGCAGTTCCGGCTTTTGCACCACGTTGGTATTGTAGCCGTAGCACCATTCGCGCGTGAAGGATTCCCAATCGCCCAGAAAATGGAAATCGAGAATGTTGACCACGTTCCAGATCTCGCCGCCGGTGTTATAGATGGGCGTACCGGAGAGGCCGACGACGTTCGTACAGGCGGTGGAGAGCAGGCTGGCGGCGGAATATTTGCTCGTGCCGGCGCGGCGAAGCTCCTGAATTTCATCGAAAACGACGGTCTGAAAGCCCAGCTCGGGCAGGACGTCCTTCCAGCCGCGCAGGAGCAGATAATGGATGATATAAACTTCGGCGTCGGGCAGCGGATAGGGCGTGAGGCCCTTGATGACGTGCACGCGCGGGCCCGGGGCGGTATCCTTTATGGCCCCGGCACGTGCATCCGCAGCCGCATTGGCATGTGCGCGCGGGCCTGCGGCGGGATCCCCGGCATGCGCATCCGCAGCCGCATTGGCATGTGCGCGCGGGCCCGGGGCGTTCTCCGCAAAAGAGCCGGAAGAATCGGTAAATGACTTGCTGACTTGCGCGCGCGGGCCGTCTGTCGTTTCCGCGCCGTTTCTTTTCGGTTCGATCGTGCCGTTCAGAAAGCGTTCGATCTCGCGCGTCCAGTTGCGCACAAGGTGCGGCGGCGCGACGATAACGGCCGGATACGAGGCCGTGGAGGCGAGAAAGGCGAGCGCCTGCACCGTCTTTCCAAGGCCCATTTCATCGGCCAGAAGGCAGCGGCGGCCGGAGAGCAGATAGGCAAGGCCTTCCTTCTGAAATTCCTTGAGCTGGCCGGAAAAGCTGCCCTCGGGCGGGGTCGCGCTCTGCGGGGCGTGCATGGCGGCCTGACGGCGCGCGGCATATTCGCGGGCTTCCTCCAGCGCGCTTTCCCAGCGGGGGCGGTCGCTCTCCTTAATTTCCAGCGGGTAGCGCAGCATCAGCCAGTTCAGATCGCCCACCACGCGCCGGTGCGCCGTGAAGCGGGCCACTCCCCTGCCGCGGCCATCGCAACCGGGGAACAGGCGCTTGGCCAGCTCGGTCACGCAGGGTTCGGCCTTAATGGTCCAGCATTTGGAGCGGCGGTTATAGGAAAGCGTGCCGTAGACATGGGCGGGCGCGGCTTCGCCATCGCGCAGATACGCCGGCATGGTGAAAAATTCTTCCTGCATCACGGCAGAGCCACCCCCCAGAGTTTATTTAAAGAAAAAATGACGACGGGCTTCCCGCCGATGGCGGGTGGGAGCGAAAGGGCGCTGGGCGAAACGAGCACAAGCGCGTCCATTTCCGGCGAGGCCAGATAGCGCGCGCACTGGGCATGCAGCCGGGCGCGGGGAACCCTGCCCTTTTTGATCTCGATACCCACCCTGCCGCACAGAAAATCGATGCGGCAGCGGGGGGCGACGGGGGCTTCGTGCTTTGCCGAAAGGCCGGCGGCGGAAAGGGCCTGCGCGACGGCATCGTGCAGCTCGTATTCTTCGGGCATGGCCTTGGCAATGCGGATGGCCGAGAGCGCGCCGAGCACGGACTGAATTTCCTGCGGATACGCCTTCACGGCCGTCTCCCTCCCTTCCCGGATATCGGTATGTTCCATTATACATCATTTTTCGCGCGCGACTGTTATATTCCATGGAATTTAAGGCGGCGCGCCTTGCACGGAATGGTACGAAATGTTAAAATATGATATTGTCGCCGTATGTCCCCATGCGGCCTGTGTATCGTATTTTTTGAGGAGGACCCTCTCATGCATTTCAAAGCAGGTAAAAGCAAAAAATGGATCGTTCTGCTGGCCGCGCTGATCGTGCTGGCTGTCGGCCTGTGCGCGACGGCCTTTGCCGAGCCGACGAGGGTGGGCTATATTTCCGCCCTGCGCACGCTGGACGGCGAGCCTGTCGCCGGGGAGACGACCCGGTACAAGCTGTCTATCCGCCAGAGCGGACAGGTGACGGCTAAGCTGACCGACAAGACCACCGGCAGCGTCGTGACCGTGCTGGACCAGTACTACGGTTCGGCCCAGAACATCCTTTTGCAGATTCCCGCTGAATACAACGCCGAGGGCCGCTCCTATTCGCTGGACGTGCAGCTGAGCCGCAACGGCATGATCAGCGGCAGCGCGAACCACAGCTATACCATCGCAAAGCCCGAGGCGAACATCAGCGCCCTTTCCGTGAGCGCATCGTTCCGTCCGGCCATCGGCGAGCAGTTGAACGCATCGTTCACTCTGCCCTATCCGGCACAGGTGACCGCCGTTGTGAAAAAGGGCGGGCAGAGCATCGCCACCGTTGCCGAAAACTGCGCGTTCCCGGCGGGCACTTCCAGCCTGGTATGGAGCGGCTGCGATTATTACGGCAAGGTCTGCTCCGAAGGCCAGTATTCGTTTGAACTGTACTGCGTGAACGAGGCAGGCACAAGCCCGGTCGTCGCCGCTGCGTTCCAGATTATGGGCGATGCGGACAAGGCCATCGGCGGCCGTGTGGACGGCGCGATCACGTCGGTCGTGCTGCCGCAGCAGCCTGCAGACGGCGAAGAGCCCGTATTTTACCTGAATTGCGCCTCTGCGGGCCGGTACACGCTCAAGCTCAGGAACATGACCACCGGCGCTTCCCTGAAAATGACGGGCAACGCGCAGGCGGGCCTGAACGAGGTCAGGATCGCCTCCGCGGCCATCGGCGGGCATGAATACCGCATGCAGATGGTTCTGCAGGGCGCTTCTTCCGGCAAGGCGGAGATCAGCTACACGGTGCATATCGATCCGCCGTCCATTTCCGTGAGCGCGCCTTCCTCTGTGCAGGCGGGCTACGGCGCGGCGATGCCCATCCAGTATACCACGGGCACTTCCGGCACGGTAGTGCTCTACATCATGGACGAGAGCCACACGCAGACCTATGCCGCCATCTCTCTGCCCGGAGTGCAGGCGGGCAGCGGCGTCGCCTACTGGAACGGCAAGGATCAGGCGGGCAATATGCTGCCCAGCGGCACCTATCACGTGGTGGGCGAGGCCATCAACCACATCGGCAAGATCTTCTCCCACGCGGCAGAGTTCACCTACGCTGGCAAGCTCGAAAGCCTGGGCACCCCGCAGGCGGCGGGCACGATCGCCCTGTTCGCCCCGGCAGACGACCCGCAGCCGGCTGAGAGCACGCCCATCCGCATGCGGCTGCAGATCACCTCTCCCGGCACGCTCAAGATCGTCCGGCGCGATCTTTCTACCGGAAAGACGCTGACGGTGTACAACGCGTATGCCTCCGCCGGCATCAAGACCGTGACCATGCCCGGAGAATATTTCGACGCGGCCTCCTACGAGCTGGAAGCCACCCTTACCGCAAACCGAAAGGTGACCGGCCGCGCGTTTGCCTATGTGCAGCCGCGCCTGGTGCCTGCGAAGATCGAAAACTTCGTCTGCTCGGACACGTTCGATACCAAATGGGGCGAGGCGTATGAATTCTCGTTCGATACCGCCTCTACCGGCTATCTGTACGTGCGCGTTGAGCGCGACGGGCAGATCATCCGCAATATCAAAAACGGGCAGTACTGCACCGCAGGACACTACGCCTATCTGTGGGACGGGCGCGACGACAGCAAAAAGACGGTCGAATCGGGCAATTACCGCATCAGCGCGGTATACATCGACAAATACGGCAATTATTCCAACCATGTGGTGCACGATCTGCAGTTCACAAGGCCGGAATACCCCGAAGGCGTGTACGGCTACAGCATCGTGGGCCTTGGCACGCACAAGACGCCCATCTACATTTACAACAAGCCCGAGGGTTCCACCATCGGCGTGACGTACGGCATTTCCGCCACCTTTAAGGTGATGGAAGATCTGGGCGACTGGCTGTTTGTGGAGACCTCCGGCATGCGCGGCGGCCCCATTCAGGGCTATGTGCGCGCAAACCGCCTGCAGAAGGTGACCGTCACCTCCCCCTACCGGATTGAGGTGTGCATCCGCAAGCACGGAACAAACGCGCAGACGATGTTCGTCTACAAAAACGACGAGCTGATCGACCAGTTCAAGATCTCCTCGGGCATGGTCGAGGGCACCACGCCCACCGGCACGTTCTGCCTGATGAACCGCAAGCCCTATTTTAACGTGCTGGGCACGAGCGGCATCTGCTGGGACACGCTGCGCGTGGTGGGCGGCGTGTGCATCCACCGCATTCCCGAGATCAACGGCAGCTACAAGACCACCGAGCCCCTGCTGGGCACGCCCGCTTCCCACGGCTGCGTGCGTGTGCCGGTGGAAAAATCCAAATGGCTGTATGAGGAAATGCCGGATACCACACCCATCATCATCTACACCAACAAATAATCGTTCCTTCGCCCCGGCGATCATTTCGGCGGGGCGATATTTCCGAAAACAGGAGGCAAACGCGCATGAAGGCGTATCTTATGGAAAAATCTGCCCGGATGGGCCGCGCGCTGAGCGAAAGGCAGGCGGAGCAGATCTGCGCATATCACGAGATCCTGATCGAA
>JAFQGN010000342.1 GCA_017398245.1 Clostridia bacterium
CACGTCGTTGAGCGGGATCAGATTCACATGCACCTGCATGCCGCGCAGTTTGGATGCCAGTTCGTCCGCATCCTTGGCCGAGCAGTTCACCCCGTGCACCATCGAATATTCAAAGATCACCCTGCGCCCCGTCTTTTCGATGTAGTTCCTGCACGCTCCCAGCGTTTCTTCCATCGAATACTTGTTCGCGATGGGCATCAGCTGCTTGCGGATCACATCGTTTGGTGCGTGCAGCGAAAGCGACAGCGTGACCGGCAGGCCTTCGCCTGCAAATTGCAGCATCCTGTCCACAAGCCCGCAGGTCGAAAGCGAGATCGATCGTATCGAGATCCCGCCAAATTCCGGTTCTGCCATGCGGCGCAGGAATTTCACCACATTGTCGTAATTGTCAAACGGCTCGCCGCTGCCCATCAGCACGATATTGCTGATACGCGCCTCCGGGTTCTTCTCCTTCAGATGGCGTTCCACCGTCGTATACTGCCCAAGGATTTCGCCCGCCGTCAGGTTGCGTACGCAGCCCTCCAGCGTGCTCGCGCAGAACCGGCAGCCCATGCGGCAGCCCACCTGCGTGGAAACGCACAGCGAATCGCCGTGGTGGTTGTGCATCAAAACGCCTTCGATGCGGTTGTCGTCCTCCAGCTCATACAGATACTTTTCCGTGCCGTCCTTCTTGGAAATCCGCTCCAGAACGATCTTCACCGGAACGGCAACAGCCTCCCCGGCCAATTGCTCGCGCATCGAGCCGGGAAGGTTGGTCATTTCATGAAAATCCGCGCCGCGCCGAAGCCACGAATACAGCTGCTTTGCGCGGAATGCAGGGTACTTTCTCTCAGCGCAGAAGGCGGAAAGCTCCTGCGCCGTCATGCTCATCAGATCGATCATACTCTCTTCAGCTTCGCAATAAAGAAGCCCTCCGAACCGTCCCTGTGCGCCTGCAGCTGGATCATGCCGTCATGCCAATAGCCGCGCAGCTCTTCCGGCAGGAAAGATGGATCGTCGTCGATCACAAAATCGCCGTGCGTCTTCAAAAAATGCTCCACCTGCATGGCGTTTTCCTCCGGCAGGACCGTGCACGTGGAGTACACCAGCGTGCCGCCCACCTACACATACCGCGCGCAGGCATGCAAAATCTTCCTCTGCAGCTGCACCAGCTCTTCGATCTGCTCGTCCTTGTAGCGGTATTTCACATCCGGCTTGTTGATCATCACGCCAAGACCGGAGCACGGCGCGTCCACCAGCACGGCGTCCATCATGAACTCCATGTCGCTCTTGAACACCGTCGCATCGCGCACCGCAGGGCGCACGTTGTCCAAATTCAGCCTACCCGCGGCAGCCTTGATCAGTTCTACCCTGTGCGCGTGCACGTCCCATGCCTGCACGCGGCCGCTGCCCATCATGCGCTCGGCCATCAGGCAGCTCTTGCCGCCGGGAGCCGCGCACGCGTCGAGGATCTGCATGCCCGGCTTCGCGCCCACGGCTTCCGCCGCCAGCATCGATGCCGCGCCCTGAATGGAATACTTGCCCTGCCTGTAATCCGGGTCTCCGGCCAGGTCGCCCGCGCCGTGTACCAGAAGCACGCCCGGCACATTGCCTTTGCGCACGTCCCAGCCCTTCTTCTCGGCAAACGCTTTGAACTCTTCCGCGTTCATCTTCATCCAGTTCGGGCGCACGCTTTCCAGTCTCTCGTCCGGCTTGTACGCCAGCATTGCCTCGGCAAACTCCTCGCCGTAGCAATCCGCCAGACGCTTCACCAGCGGCTCCGGCACGGAGTATTTGATCGACATGCGCCTCACAGGCTGCTCGATCGCATCCGGCATGCGGATCTCGCCCGCTTCCTTCTTGCGCAGCAGCGAGCGCAGAACGCCGTTGACAAACCCTGCCTGCTCGTCGCGGCCCAGCCTGCGCGTCATCTTCACCGCCTCGTCCACCGCCGCATGCTCCGGAATACGGTCCATAAACATCAGCTGCGCGATGGCAATGTGCAGCACGTCCTCCACCACGGGGTCGGGCGTGCGCTCGATGAACTGATTCAGAATATACGTGATCAGCAGACGGTTCTCCACCGCCGCATAAAAGATGAACGTCGCCAGCTTTTTATCGTCCGGGCTCGCCGCGCTTTCGCGCAGACGCCTGTTCAGCGCCAGCGAGGCATACGCGTCCTCGCGGAACACATCCTGCAGCGCCATCAGTGCCAGCATGCGCGCCACGTCTTCGCGGCTTGCCACGGGCTTGATGCGCCCGGTGGGTTTCCCCTGCTGCGGACGGTTCTTGAACCAGCGCCTGTCCTCATGCGGACGCTCTTTGCGCGGCAGAGGCTCGCCGTTTTCATTGCGATACACCGGCTTTTCTCCCTGCGGGGCAGGCCTTCCGTAACGGCGCTCACCCTCGGGAGCAGACTTTCCGTATCTGCGTTCGCCCTCAGGCGCGGGCCTTCCGTACCTGCGTTCACCCTCAGGCGCAGGCTTCCCGTACCTGTGCTCGCCCTCAGGCGCAGGCTTCCCGTACCTGCGTTCACCCTCGGGAGCGGGCTTACCGTACCTGCGCTCGCCCTCGGGCGCGGGCCTTCCGTACCTGCGCTCTTTATTATTGTAATTATTCTCGCTCATTCGTTTCCTCCGCCCAGAATCGTTCCTTCGGGAATGGATTTACCGGCCAGATAGGCCTTCGCCTGCATGCGCTTCGCGTTCGGCGCCTGCATCTCGATAATGCGCACCGCGCCTTCACCGCATGCTACGACCAGCCCCTGCTTTGCTGAAGAGACCAGCACCTCGCCGGGTTTTCCCTGCATGTCGGTCTGTTCCGGCTGCGCCATCCATATCTTCATCACGCCTTCGCCCAGCGCGGTAAACGCGCCCGGCCACGGATTGAACGCGCGCACGGCGTTGCAGATCTCCCGCGCGCTCTTGTTCCAATCTATGCGCGCCATTTCCTTTTCCATCATCGGCTGATGGGAGGCCAGCGCCTCATCCTGCTTCACGCGCGGGCAGTCTCCCGCCTCCATGGCTTTGAGCGTCTTTATCAGCAACTGCGCGCCGATGTGCGAAAGCCTTTCGGTCAGCTCGCCCGCCGTCTCGTTCGGCAAAATCTGCGTCTCGCTGCGCAGCAGCATGTCTCCCGTGTCGATGCCCGCGTCCGTCATCATGGTGGTCACACCGGCCGTCTTTTCGCCGTAATAAATGCACCAGTTGATCGGCGCGCTGCCGCGGTACTGCGGCAGAAGCGAGGCGTGCACGTTCACCGTGCCTATCTTCGGGATGTCCAGCAGCCTCTGCGAAAGGATCTGCCCGAACGCCGCCGTCACGCACAGATCCGGCGCAAGGCTTTCCAAACACTCACGCCCTTCCTTCCTGCGCAGGCGCTCAAACTGATACACCGGGATCCCGTGCGCCTTCGCGCAGATCTTCACCGGCGTCTCTTCTATTTTCTTACCGCGGCCCACAGGCCTATCCGGCTGCGTGATCACGCCCACCACTTCATATCCGTTTTCGATAAGCGCTTCCAGCGAAGGCACGGCAAACTGCGGCGTGCCCATAAAGACGATGCGCATTTCGCTCTCTCTCCTCCGTTATTCCGCGTCTTCGATCTCGTAGCAGTCCGAAACGTCGGCGATCGCCTTGTCAATATACAGCGTGCCGTCCAGATGATCCAGCTCATGGCACAGCGCACGCGCCAGCAGCCCAGTGCCTTCGATCTCGATCTCGCGGCCCTTGCGGTTTTTCGCGCGCACGACCACGCGGGTCGGCCTCTTCACCGTGCAGCGGCGGCCGGGCACGCTCAGGCAGCCCTCCACGCCCACAGCTTCGCCTTCCGTTTCGATGATCTCCGGGTTGATCAGCTCCAGCAGTCCGTCGCCCACGTCGATCACCACAACGCGCCTGAGAACGCCCACCTGCGGCGCGGCAAGGCCCACGCCGTCGGCGGCATACATGGTCTCGGCCATGTCGTCCAGCAGCACATGCAGCCTCTTTTCGATTTTGTCCACCGGCCTGCACTTTTTGCGAAGGGTCTCTTCGCCTTCCCTGAGAATATTGCGAACCGCCATATATCATCCCTCCAAAAAGTCGTTTTCGTCTCTGTCCGAACCCGAATTCCTCTGACTCTTCATCAGGGTGCCCCGGGTTCCTCACATCAGGTTCACCGGGTTCACTTCCAGGTCGATCTTCACAGCCGGAACCGGCGTTTCCGCCATCTCCTCCATGTGCTGCAGAATCTCGTCCGAAGCACCCTTTGCAAACATTTTCACAAACACCTGAAAGCGGAATTCACCGCGCAGCTTTTTCATCGGCGCAGGCCTCGTGTGGATTTTGACCACGTCCTTTGCCATCTCAGGCTGCTTTTCCAGCCACGCGCGCAGGTCTGCTTCCAGCTTTTCGGCAGCACATTGGGCCGCCTGCTCGTTTTTCGATACCGCCATCAGCCGCGCCAGCACCGTAAAGGGCGGGTAGAGCCCTCTTCGCCGGTAGCTCGCCTCCTGATGGTAGAACGCGCGGTAATCCTGCAGCGCCGCCAGTTTGATCGCATAGTGATCGGGCTCGTACGTCTGCACGATCACCTTGCCGGGATACTGCGCGCGGCCGGCGCGGCCAGCCACCTGTGTGATCAACTGGAACGTGCGCTCCACCGAGCGGTAGTCCGGCAGGTTCAGGCTCATGTCGGCGGCCACCACGCCCACCAGCGTGACATTCGGAAAATCCAGGCCCTTGGCGATCATCTGAGTGCCCACAAGGATCCGGGTCTTTCCCTCACGGAAGGCGTCGAGGATCTTCTGGTGCATGTCCTTGCCCTGCGTGGTGTCCACATCCATGCGGGCCACCGGCACGCCGGGGAACATGTCGCGCACCTCCTGTTCCACCTTCTGGGTGCCTGCGCCGAAATACTTGATGTATTTGCTGCCGCATTCGGGGCAGCTCTTCGGCGTGGGGATCTCATGACCGCAGTAA
>JAFQGN010000343.1 GCA_017398245.1 Clostridia bacterium
CCGCTCTTTTGAAAAAGAAATGCCCCTCTCGCGCTCTCCCTAAAGAAACCAATTAGGAGAAGCTATTTCTATCGATCGGTTCAGCGGCAGCAAGGGGCCGCGGGCACTGCCCGCTCTTCTGGAGAAGAAAAGGGTCCCCCGCACCCCTCCTAAAAGAAGCCGATTATTCGGCCATTTCATATCCTTTCATTCGATACGTACATATCTTTTGAAAACTATAAAAGGAACCGGTTTGAACATTATTTGTCCAGACCGGTTCTTTTTATATCCCTAATATTGAGGGTTGCGAGGGGAATCATTCCCCTTGCCGAGGGAGTGAGGTTCGTAATCCTCGACATCAAAAAACCGGCCCGAACACCCGTGTTCAGACCGGTCTTTATTATTGTGTATCCAATATGGGATTCTTGAGGGACAATGTCCCTTAAGCGGGGTTCTTAGGGGCGGAGCCCCTAAGCGTCTCCCCCCATGCTCAGTACAGCGCGGGGAGCGGCAGCGGTTCGTCGAGGAGCTTAAGGCACTTGTCCATGCCCTTGAAGATATCGGGCAGTTCCATGAGCGCCTCGATGGGCATGGAGCTGAGCAGCGTGGGCAGGCCGCGCTGGGAGAGGGCAAGGTCGAGCAGCTCCATGGGCGAGCACTGCATATACGGCAGCACGGCCGAGCAATAGCGCCAGAGCGCATCGAGCGAGCGGCGCGTGATGGGCGTGCCCAGCTTGTCAAGCCGTTCGCGGATGGCCGTCATGCGCAGCTCCATTTCAGCGGGCAGATCGTTCTTGGGCGCAAAGATGCGGTTGAGCGCATCGAGCGAGACGGACTCGCCATAGACGACGGGCCTTGCATCGGCCGGACGCCACGGGAGATCCGCCCCCTTATGCTGCAGGCGGATGAGGTAGGAACGATCGTACGTGCCGGTGGAGACGGGGTACGCGTCGGGCGCGTCATCGATGGAGAGGATGAGGCGCAGGCCGGAGGAATTGCGGATCTGCGCGCCATAGATGGAATTGACGACGTAGCGCATGTCCTTTTGGCTGTTGGCGTTGAGCAGAGTGATGGCCGAGATGGTATCGTCATCGTAGACGAGTTTGCCGTCGGCGATCATCTTTTCGGCGACGCGGGCCTCGTTGGTCACGCGGTAGCGCTGATATTCCGGGGTGGAAATGCCGATGGAGCCGGCGAGCAGACGCATGGTATCGCGCTTGCCGCTGCCCACGGGGCCGGAGAGCAGAATGGACCGGCTGAGCGTGAGGCAGGCGAGCATATTGACCGCTTCGTCGTTAGAAATGGGCCTGGCAGCGCGATCGAAATAGGCGCGCACATCGCTGAAGAGCTCGGCCGCGGAGGGGTTGGTGGTGACGGGGCGCGGCGGAGTGATGCTGTATTCCCCGCGCATACCGGCGATGAGCTTGCGGGCGCGGCCGTTAACGGCGCTCTCGACCAGCTTATCGTCCACCTCTTCCTTGATGGTCTTCTTCATGGCCTTGACGGCCTCTTCGGCTGCGGTGCGGGCGCTGGATTCCGTCTCGCGCAAAGAAGCGATATCGCTGCGCAGCTCTTCCTTTTTGCGATCGAGCCCGGCGAGCTCGCGGGCGTACTGCGCTCGCAGTTCCTCCAGAATGAGCGCCTTTTCGGCCTCGCGGCGCTGGCGCAGCTTATCGACTTCGGCCGAGAGGGCAAGGCGTTCGGCCTCCAGCTCGGTCAGCGCGGAATCGTTCTTATGCAGGGCGTTGCGCTTGGCGCCGAAGACTTCGGTCAGCGCATCGTTGAGCGTTTCGTTGCGCAGCATTTCTTCGATCAGGCTGGAGCGCGCCTCGGGCATGGGCAGCACGGCGCGGATGGCCGTCATGGCGTTTTCGATAGGATCGTTCGCCGGGGAGCCGGTGGCCTCCAGCGGAACGGGATGGCCGAGCTGATCGATGCGGCTCTTGCGCCATTTTTCATCCACGATCTCGTACAGGCTGCGGCCGCGGCGCGGAGAGACGCCCATCTGCGCGAGCAGGGCCTGTTCGCGCATGGTGATGCGGGCGTTGATGGCGCGGTGCGTGGTCAGCGGCATGGTGGAGGCAGCGGATTCCTCCGCAGGGGCGGGCGCAGCGGGCGCGACAGGCAGAACCGGCGCGGCAACCGCAGGCGCGGGCTGCACGACTACCGCCGCGGGAATGACCGGCGCGGCGGGAAGGACGTCGGCATGCGGATAGATGGGCGCGACATAGGCGCTGGGGGCGGTCGGCCTTTCCAGCGCGGAGACGTTCACGAACATGGGAGTGTTTTCTTCGATATTGATGCAGATGCCGGCCGGCACGTTTTCGCTCTGCCAGCACCATTCGGCGGCCTGCGCCTTGGTGAACACGACGGCGCCTTCTTCGCCGGGGGTCCACTTCCAGGGGCCGGAATACTGGCCGTCAAAGCGCAGCGCGACGCAGGGAGTGCTCGGACAGGGGATATTGGCGCTGAAGGTGGTCTCCTCCTGCGGGGGGATCAGATCGAGCACCTGCGTGAGCAGGCCCGCGCAGGGGGCGATGATGACATCGGAATATATAATGAACGCGTTGGTATCTCCATCGGGCGAAAAATTCTTGTTCGGGCGGATCTTTTCGTTATCGCCGGGGAAGCGGCGCAGATCCAGCATGCAGTAGCGGCCCATGAGATGCATCCTGTTCTTGAACAGGCTCATCTCGTTTTTATCGGGCACGATGCGGATGAAGCCTTCGGAGGGGTAGGTGCCCTCGGGCTCGTGGACGAGTTCGATGCGGTCCTGTTCGCTGACGAGCAGCGGCTTGAGGCGGAAATACGATTTGAGCGGGTTATCCTCTTCGATGCGGGCGATGGACAATCTTCCTGGAAGCGTCATTTTTTATGCCTCCGTTTCATTTTCTTTGACCCATGTATATATTATGGGTACACGATGCTCTATTTTATCATTTTTAGCCCAATGTGGCAATAGCTTTTCAGCATTATCACCAAATTTGACAGTGCGGCGGCGTAACATCACTTTACAATGGCAGAGTGCGCGGGTACGCTGCTTAATGTGCGGAAAGGCTTGCGATCCGGTTCGGCGACAGGCGCGCGGTCTGTTCGAAGAAAGAATTGCGATCCGGTATGGCAAAAAGTGCGTAGTCTTATGCGAAGAAGGGCTTGATATCCGGCATGGCGAAAGGCGGCGAGACGTGGTATACTGGTGGGGAATGAAATGGCGGAGGGGAAAGCATGGCGGTCACGTTTCTTACCGGCGGCGCATGGCAGCTGCGCAGGCAGCTGAGCGAGGAGATGCGCGCGCATCTGGCCGACGAGAGCGGCGAAAACATCATCATCGTGGTGCCGGGGCAGCTCACGCTGGAGACCGAGCAGCTGGCGCTGGACGCTGCCGAGCGGTCGGGTTCGTTCCGGCTGCAGGTGCTCAGCGTGCGCAGGCTTTGCGACCGCATCCTTGAGCAGGCCGGCGGCAGCGACGGCGCGCGGATCGACGAAAACGGGCGCGCGATGCTGATGCGGCGGGCCATCGACCAAATGGACGAGCCTCTGCGCGTATACGAGCGCGCAAAGGCCAACCCGGGCTTTGCCGCGCTTGGCGCCGCGGCCGTTTCGCAGTGGAAGGAAGCGGGCATGGACGCGGAGGATATCGACATGCTGGCCAAAGCGCGCGAGGGGACGCCGCTGGGCGACAAGCTGCGCGATCTTTCCGCGCTGTACCGCGCATGGCACGAATGCGCCGAAGGACTGGGTGTGGATGACGAGGACGCAAGGAGACTTGCGATGTCCCGGCTGGAAGGCGCGCCGTTTTTCCACGGAGCAAAGGTCTGGTTTTACGGGTTCGACCTGCTCACAAGGCCGGTGGCAGACTGCGTGTGCGCGCTGGCGCAGGTGTGCGCGAGCGTGTGCGTGCTGGTGCCGATGGGCGAAAGCGCGCGCGACGCGCGGCTGTATGAGCCGATACAGAAAACATACGAACGCATGCTTTCCATGCTGCGGGAGGCGGGCGTGCCCTTTGCACGGCGGAGGATAAACGAAGAACACCCGCGGGCGCAAAACGGCGTGCGCACGCTGGAGCGCGAGCTATTCTGCTTTCCGGCGGCGCAGCAGAGCGGGCAGGCGCGCGAGGTGCGGCTGTACAGCGCGCGCAATCCGCGCGACGAGGCCGAGCACATCGCGGCTTCAATCCGGCAGATGGTGCGCAGGCACGGGCTGCGCTATGCGGACATCGCGCTGGCCGTACAAGGCGAGGCGGACATGCTGCCCGCGCTGAAAAGGGCGTTTTCGCTGTACAAGATCCCCGTGTTTTTCCCGGAGAGCCGTATGGCGGCTTCGCATCCGCTCAGCGCAAGCCTGCTGGCCGCGCTGAACATCGCCGCAGGCCCTGTGCGCGAAAGCGACGTGCAGGCTCTGCTTTCACTGGGCTGGTGCGGCCTGAGCGACGACGAATGCGACCGCATGCGCAATTTTGCCTTCACCCGCGGCGTGACCGGGCGCAAATGGCTGCGGCCGTATCTGCCCGGAGTCGACCCGGAGGGGATCAACGCCGCGTTTGAAGAAATGCGGCAGGCGGCGTTCGGGCCGGTCGAACGGCTGGCTAAAGGCATGCGGACGGGTTCTGTGCGCGAACGGCTCGAGGCCGTGTTCCGCTATTTGCAGGACACGGGCGCATACGGGCGCATGCTTTCGCAGGCAGACACCATGGCGGCGGCGGACGAACCCGTGCGCGCTGCCGAGGGGCCACAGGTTTGGGGGCGGATCACGGCGTGTCTGGATCAGATCGCGGCGCTGTATGCCAACGCAAAGCAGCCGCCCTCGGCCGATGTTCTGGCCGAGCTCATCCGGCAGAGCCTTTGCGTGACAGAGCTGAAACCCTTGCCCCAATCGGCCGACGCCGTGGCTGCGGGCGCGCTGGAGCATATGAAGACAAGGCCGGTGCGGCTTCTGATCATCGCCGGGGCGACGGATGCGGACGTGTCCTCCCCCGCTGCGCTGCTCAGCGACGCGGAGCGCGAGTCGATCGAGAAGGAGATTTGGCTCGGGCCGAACCGCGCGGAACGCAGCCGCATGCAGATGCTGGCCGCGAAGAGCGCGGTCTCCTTTGCAGAAGAAATGGTGTGGATCTCGTGGCATATTTCCGGGGCGGACGGCAGCGTGCGCAGGCCGGGCGCGCTGGTGCGCTCGGTTCGGGGCATTTTCCCGCAGCAGACGGTCTCCGGCGGCGTGCAGGAAAGCGAACGCGAGGAAGCGCTGCGCCTTTTGCAGCCGGAAGCTGCGCTGCAGATCGCCGGGGAGGCTCTGCGGCGCGAAGAGGGGCCAAGCGCATTGGAAGAAGAGGCTCTGCAGGCGCTGGCGCGCGTTCCGCAGGGGCAGGAGCGGCTTTCGGCCATGCGCGCGGCGCTGATGGGCGATCAGCTGCCCGGGGCGATCCGGCCCGAACTGGCCCGGGCGCTGTATGACGGGCCGAAATCCCTTTCGGTGACGCGGCTGGAGCGGTTCGCCAAATGCCCGTTCTCGCATTTTCTGCAGTACGGCGCGCGCCCGGAGGAGATACGTGAATACGGCATCACCCCGCGCGACAGCGGCGATTTCTGCCACGAGGCGCTCAGCCGGTTCACGGAGCTGTACCCGGAGGAAACGGACATCGAAACGGCGGTGCGGCGGATGGATTCCATCACGGCGGAACTGCTGGAGATAAAGCTGCCCGGCGTTGTGCAGGACGGCGCGGTATACGAAAGCGAGGCAAAGCAGCTGCGTGCAACCGCGAGGCGTGCGGCTGTGACGAACCTGAAGCAGATGGGCGCGAGCCGGTTCTCCCCCATTGCGGCGGAGACGGCCTTCCGCGGAAGGAGCGCGATCGATCTGGACGGCGCAAAGCTGGAAGGGCGGATCGACCGGGTGGACCTGTGGAAGGCGGCGGACGAGACCTATCTGCGCGTGATCGACTACAAGCGCGGGGGCAAGGAGATCAGCATAGAACAGATATACTACGGGCTGCAGCTGCAGCTGCTGATCTATCTGATCGCTGCCGGGGCGATGTACGACGCGCAATTCGCCGCCGCGCTGTATTTCAATGTTTCTGACCCGCTGGTGAAGACCGAGGCGACCGACCCGGAGCTGATCGAGGCGAGCCGCGAAAAGGAGCTGCGGCTGGACGGCATGATGCTGGCCGACGAGCAGGTGGTGCAGGCGATGTCCAGCCCGCCGGAGCTGGCGCTGCCGATCCACCTGAACAAGGACGGCGGCCTGCGAAAGAGCGAAAAGCTGCTCTCGCGGGAGGATTTTGCGCTGCTGGCTGAGCATGCGCTCATTTGCGCGAAAAGGGATCTGGCCGGGATCCGCGAAGGCGTCATCGGCGCGAGGCCGGTTTCGATCGACAACAGCGTGCCGTGTGCCTACTGCGATTTCGCCGCTGTCTGCCGGCAGGACAGCTACAGCGCAGCGCAGCGCGAGAGGCGGCTCATGCCGCTCAAGGCCGAAGAGGCTCTGGCTGCGCTGCGTGAGGAAGCAGGACAGGTGTAGCGTTCAGCTGCCGAAGCCGGGTGGATTCGGCAGCGCTGTATTTAGGAGGCCTTGCAGACACAGAGAGCCGATTCGCTGCCGGGCCGCTTAATTCCGATTGCGCCGCGAGAGGGGCCGGGCAGATATAAGATCATTGCCCGGGGACGATCGTTTTGCAGGAGGGGATCAGGCAAAAGCTGCTTTGGCAGGCAACAGAATAGAAAAAGGGCCCGCGGAGATATTCTCCGCAGGCCTTTTGGTTCAGTTTTCTTTCAGAAATGCGTTCAGTTTTTCCGCTGCGCCGTCCTGATTCGGCGCATAGCCGAGGGAGAAGGGGATCTCATTGCCATGAGCCACATCCCGCAGCACCTGCGCGGCGATGCTGAGCGAACGCTGCAGCATGCGCTCGCGGTCATCATCCTGCGCAAGGCCTGGCTGGAGCATTTCGCGGCATTCCCAGATGTGCGGAAGCGTCTTGCCAAGCGCCTCGGCCCTGTCCTGCTGACCGTCGGCTTTGTAGAGATAGCACAGATTTGCGCGCACGGTGGAGCGCAGCTTATCGTGCATGCATCGGCTGAGCACGCGTTCAGAGAGGACGATGGCCTCGGTGCGGTCGGCCTGCGCGCCGGTATGGCTGAGCGCGAGCGCAAGCTCGGCGGCGAGGCTGTCATCCGCCGGGTCGTCGGTGAGCGCTTCGCGCAGGATGCGCGCGGCCCCGGTCCAGTCTCCGTCGCGCTCGGCGTTCAGGGCGACGGTGAAGATATCCCGCTTGCGCTGAGCACTGCCGAGCTCCTCCATGCCCATGAGCTCGTCCAGCGTAACGCCGAAGAAATTGGCCAGCGCGGGCAGAAGCTCGATATCCGGATAGCACACGCCGATCTCCCAGCGGGAGACGGACTGGCAGCTCACGCCGATGTCCTGCGCGAGGCTCTCCTGCGTAAGGCCCCGCTGCTGGCGCATGGCCTTGATCCGCTCCCCGATCTGCAATTTCATATGGCAAAACCTCCTTCATGCTTCGAAAGCGCTCTCTATGCCTATATTGTGCCGCAAAAGTGGGCTTTGCGCAACGGCATGTTTGGAGAAGAGAGTTAACCACGCAAGTGAACAGGGCCTATGCGTCTTCGGTATCTGTACAGTTTCCGGGGAAAAAGATCGCGTTTCCTCTTCCCTTTTTGTAAAGATTTCGCTATAATAATTTTGTATACGGCGCAATATGCGCGCGGAAGCGTTTACTATTGAAAGGAGCGATCCTGTTATGGCAAATCCTTCTTCTTTCCCGATAAATGAACCGAAAAACCGTCTGGTGGGCCATCTGCCCAAGATCGGCATCCGTCCGTGCATCGACGGCCGCCGCGGCCCGCTGAAGGTACGCGAGAGCCTGGAAGAGCTGACGATGACGCTGGCCAAGGCCGCTGCGGATTTCCTTTCCGCGAACCTGAAGCACAGCTGCGGCCTGCCGGTGGAATGCGTGATCGCCGATACCACCATCGGCCGCGTGGCGGAAGCCGCCGCCTGTCAGGAAAAGTTTGAGCGCGAGGGCGTGGGCCTGACCATCACCGTGACCCCCTGCTGGTGCTACGGTTCCGAAACGATGGACATGGACCCGACCACCCCGAAGGCTGTATGGGGCTTTAACGGCACCGAGCGCCCGGGCGCGGTGTATCTGGCCGCCGTTCTGGCCGCGCATGCGCAGAAGGGCATTCCGGCGTTTGGCATCTACGGCCACGACGTGCAGGATATCGACATGGCCAGCGAGATCCCGGACGACGTAAAGGAAAAGCTGCTCCGCTTTGCCAAGGCCGGTCTGGCCGTTGCGACCATGAAGGGCAAAAGCTATCTTTCCATGGGCTCCACCTCCATGGGCATCGCCGGTTCCATCGTGAACCCGAGCCTGCTGGAGCGCTATTTCGGCATGCGCAGCGAATCTGTCGACATGTCCGAATTCACCCGCCGCTGGGAAGAGGGCATTTACGACGCCGAAGAATACGAAAAGGCGCTTGCATGGGCCAAGGAAAACATGGTGATGGGCTGGGACAAGAACCCCGAAGAGCTGCAGCACAGCCCCGAGCGCAAGGAATGGTCTCTTGAAACGAACGTGAAGATGGCGATCATCGCCAAGGACATGATGGTGGGCAACCCGCGTCTGGCGGAGCTGGGCCATGTGGAAGAGTCCGTGGGCTTCAACGCCATCCTCTCCGGCTTCCAGGGCCAGAGGCAGTGGAACGACCACTATCCGAACGGCGACTTCATGGAAAGCCTGCTCTCCTCCTCCTTTGACTGGAGCGGCATCCGCGAGCCGTATCTGATGGCTACCGAAAACGACCATCTCAACGGCCTGTGCATGCTCATTTCCAAGCTGATTACCAACTGCGCGCCGGGCTTTGCCGATGTGCGCACCTACTGGAGCCCCGAGGCCATCGAGCGCGTGACCGGCTGGAAGCCCGAAGGCGACGCCGCCAACGGCCTGATCCACCTGATCAACTCCGGCGCGGTCTGTCTGGACGCGGCCGGCGAAGTGAACAACGAAAACGGCGAGCCCTGCATGAAGCCTTGGTACGATATGACCAGCGAAGAGGCCGCCAAGACCATGGAATCCACCAAGTGGTGCTATGCCGATCTCGGCTACTTCCGCGGCGGCGGATTCTCTGCCAACCTCAAGAGCCGCGGCGGCATGCCCCTGACCATGACCCGCCTCAACATCGTTGAAGGCCTCGGCCCGGTCATCCAGATCGCCGAAGGCTGGTCCGTCGATATCCCGGACGAGGTGCACGACGTCCTCAACCAGCGCACCGACCCGACCTGGCCCACCACCTGGTTCGCCCCGCGCCTGACCGGTACCGACGCGTTTACCGACGTGTATTCCGTGATGAACAACTGGGGCGCGAACCACGGTGTGTTCGTATACGGCCATGTGGGCGCCGAGATCATCACGCTGTGCTCCATGCTGCGCATCCCGGTCTGCATGCACAACGTGCCCGACGAGCAGATCTTCCGCCCGTCCGCATGGAACGCGTTCGGCACCAAGGACCGCGAGGGCGCCGATTACCGCGCCTGCGCCGCCTATGGCCCGATGTACGGCAAGAAGCTCTGAGAGAACGAATAAAGTAAATTGCGAGAGGGGCCTTTCTTTTGAAAAAGAAAGGCCCCTCTCGCGCTCTCCCCAAAGAAATCAGTTATAGGATAATCACCTCATCGAAAGGTTCGGCGGCAGCAATTGTCTGTCGGCACTGCCGACCTTTAGAAAAAGAAAAGGGGTTCTCGCGCTCCCCGAAAAGAAATCACTTAAAGGATTCCCTGTTCTTTCGCATGGCTCGTCGACACCGCCAACTGTAAAAAAGCCCCCCGACCGCCTATGGCGGCCGGGGGGGGCTTTTCAGCGAATATCGACGATTACCAGCTCCGGGCGATTGAAAATGCGCGGCAGGCGGGTCGTTTCGCGGGCGAGGCCGCGGGATACGATGAGATCGGTCTCATCCAGGCGGTATTGCCCGCCGGCGTATCTGGGCAGCCAGCCCTGGTTGGGGGCCCAGAGCCCGTTGACGAGCCCGGGCAGGCGGAACTGCCCGCCGTGGGCATGGCCGGAGAGCACGAGGCCGACATCGTATTGCAGATAGGTTTCGATCAGCTCCGGCCTGTGCGCAAGGAGAATGGTGTATTGTTCGGGATCGGCCTGTGCAAATCCGCGCCGGAGCTGATCGAGCATGCCCTGCTCATAGACGCAGCCCTGGCCGCTGCTTGTCGGGTCGTCCACGCCGACGATCTGCAGGCCCGTCTCCCCCACCGGCGCGCAGTCGCCCTCCAGAACCGTTACGCCTATCTCACGCAGCTGGCGTTTGAGAAGCGTCGCATCGTCGCTCCAGAATTCGTGGTTCCCGGTGACAAAATAGCACGGGATCTCGGGCGCGATCTGCCGGATAAAGCACAGAGCGTTCTCGTGCGGCATTTCCTCGTCGAAAATATCGCCGCCGAGCAGGAGAAGATCCGGCTCCTGCGCAAGCACAGCTTGGGTCAGCTGCGTTTGGTTTTCGCCATAGAGGCAGGAGTGCAGATCGGCCACAAAGGCGATGCGCAGGGGCGTTTCGACCTGCGGCACGTCCACTGTATACTGCACGATGTGCAGGCGGCTGTCCGCCGCGCAGAGAACCAGCAGAGCAAGCGCGATCAGAGCCGCAAGGGCCCGGTATATTCTCTTCATTGGCTGCCTCGCTTCGTTATTTCCTGTTTTTGGACGAAGCGAGGCTGGAATCGGTTGCCATCAGCCGAAAAAATGCGCTTCCACTGCGGCAAGGGCGTCCTGCGCGGTGGTCGTTTCGGTGCGCTTCCAGACAAAGAAGCCGCTCTGCTCAAATTCGGCGCGATGCTCCGGGCCGTTCAGCTTGGTGAGGATCGCGCGGAAATTCTCCAGCGCGGCCTGCGGATCCGGAAATTTCAGAAGCTCCTGATAGAGGAATTGCTTTTCCGCGTCCGGCCTGTCGAAGAAG
>JAFQGN010000039.1 GCA_017398245.1 Clostridia bacterium
GTCGATTCCGAGTATGACCAAAGTCTATTCCTCCTGCACGTTCGCAGTTTATCTCAATCCTATTCTATTGCCATCATGCGCCCTCTGTCAAGGCAAACGAGGCTAAAAATGCGCACCGAAATACGTTCGCATATCATGCGCCGCCTGTACGCCATCGCACTCCGCATCCGGAGCAGCACATCTGTGCCCTTTGCACAGAAAAACCCGCCGGAAGATCTCTCTTCCGGCGGGCAATGCATGTTTTCAGGGGGGATCAGTTGCTCTTTTCCATTTCCTTGATCAGGTTCATGTTGTACCACTCGGTATCGTTCAGATCCTTCGTGGAGAAGCCGCCGGCCTTGTACCAGGTCTTGTTTCCGAAGTACTTGGCATACTTGGCATTGTTGAACTCATAGCCGTGGCGGGCGTAGATCTCATTGCGGGCATAGCCCCACAGGCTGCGGTCGATGGAAAGGATCTGCTCCTTGGTCAGCTTCTGGGTGGAGGAATTCGGGAAGATGTAAGTGGAATCGGTCGGCTTGGAGGAGGTGGAGCTGCCCGGCTTCTTGCCGGCCTTCAGCTGCGCGATCTCCTCGGCATACATATCCTCGTACTTCTGGATGAACTCCATGTTGTACCATTCAATGCTGCTCACGTCGCTCTTCTTGTAGCCGCCGGCCTTGTACCAGCTCTTGCTCTCGAAGTAGTCGGCGTACACCTTCTTGTTGAACTCGTAGCCGTGGCGCGCCCAGATCTCGTTGCGGCCGAAGGCCCAAAGGGTCGGATCCACCTTCTTAAGATCAGCGGTGGTCAGCTTGCGCACGTTGCTCTCCGGGAAGATATAGCCGGAAGCAGAGGGCTTGGTGGTGGTCGTGGTCGGCTTCTTGGTAGCGGTCGGCTTCACAGTGGCCGAAGGCGTGGTCTGCTCACCGTTTTCGGTCAGGTCATACAGGCCGACATCGGCGGAAGCGGGCAGGCCGGTGCCCAGAACGACCGGGATCTCTCCGTTGGTGGGCACGCGGGTCAGCTTCTGCGCGGTGTGCTCATACACGAAGGCAAATTCGCCGTCCACCGTCACGGAAGTATACTGCTCGGGGGTCATCAGGTTGATGCTCATGCCCTCGGTCACGTTCTTCAGGTCGATAGAGCCCATGGTGTACAGCAGCAGGCCGTTGCCGGTGGGGTAGAAGTCCCAATCGTAATTCTCGTTAGCCTTTTCAAAGGTCTCGGTCACGATGCTGTAGCGATACAGGCGGCCGTCCAGCCACTTTTCGCCGGTAGCGGAATTGGCCACCGGGTAATTGTCAGACATATTGTGGCAGTACAGATGCTCGCTGTAGCCGCGCACGTCGGTCACGCCGGTCTCCAGCTCGATCTGCACATCGGTGCCGTCCAGCGCCATGGAGTACAGGCAGCCGGCGGAAACGGAAAGCTCCGCGCCGTCGGAAGTGGTGCGCTTATAGGTGCGCTCGGTCACGCCGGAGATGAAATAGATGCGGCCGCCCAGAATGGTGTAGTCGCTCATCTCCTGGTCGGAAACGAGGGTCTGCGCGCCAAGGGCGGTGTCAAAGCTGTACAGCCAGCTGTTGGCGATCACATACAGCTTGCCGTCGTAATAGCCAAGGCCCGAAACCTCAGCGCCGGGCGCGAACACGTTCAGCACAGACAGGCCCGCGCCGTTGAGGCACACCAGCTGCCACACGCCGGACACGGAGCGCAGATAGTACACGCTCTCGCCCACGGCGATCACGTCCTGAATGTCATCCTGCGTTTCGATCAGCGCGATCTCGCCGCCCGCGGAAGGAACGGAATAGAGGCTGGCCGCCTCGGCTCCGGCCACGGTGAAATAGACCGTGCCTTCGCCTTCGCTGGCATACGCGCCGTCTTTGAACACGCCCGCGATCAGCGGAGCGACCGTGTCTGCAAAGGCCGCCGAGCACAGCGGCAGCATCAGGCACAGTGCAAGAACCAGAGCCAGAAAACGCCTGGTCATCGTCATGGAAAACCCCTCCTGCCATACAATGGTAATTTGCAGTTTCATTCGTATCAGACCGCAGCGCTCAGCAAATCGTTCCATTCGGCCGCGGAGAACGCCGCGGCGAAAAGACGCTGCCTGCCAAAGGGTATAATACCTTCTCTACCAGTATACACCTATTTCCCTTTCATTTCAACCATAATACAGCCATTTTACAGTTCCGCCCTCCCCGGTTCGCGGCGTAATTCTGCTTTAAAACGGATTGACCGTCCCCTGTGTCCGGAGATATAATACTCTTATGCAAACAATGCACAAATAACGATACGGAGGTAACAACTATGCATGTGAACACCCCGCCGCTGGGCTGGAACACCTGGAACACCTTTGGCAAGGATATCAACGAAGAGCTGATCTTGCAGTCTGCCGACGCCATGGTCGAACAGGGCCTGCTCGAGGCCGGCTACAACTATCTGGTCATCGATGATATCTGGCATCTGAAAGAGCGCGGCGCCGACGGCCGCATGGTGCCGGATCCGGAAAAGTTCCCCCACGGCATGAAGTACGTGGCCGATTACGTCCACTCCAAGGGCCTCAAGTTCGGCATGTATTCCTGCGCCGGCTATCTCACCTGCGCGGGCTATCCGGCCAGCTACGGCTACGAGTGGCTCGACGCCCAGACCTTTGCCGAGTGGGGAGTCGATTTCCTCAAGTACGATTTCTGCTTCCATCCCATGACCATTCGCCCGGATTATCTCTACAAGCGCATGGCCCTGGCTCTGGCCAACTGCGGCCGCGATATCCTCTTCTCCGCCTGCTCCTGGGGCAGCGAAAACACCAAGCAGTGGATCAAGGAGACCGGCGCGGATATGTGGCGCTCCACGGGCGACATCAACGATTCCTGGGAATCCGTCAAGGACCTCTCCCAGTCCCAGCTCAAGGTGCAGGAATACAACGGCAAGGGCTGCTTTAACGATATGGACATGCTCATCGTGGGCATGAACGGCAAGGGCAACGTCGGCTTCAAGGGCTGCACCACCGAAGAATACCGCACCCATTTCTCCCTGTGGGCCCTGCTCAATTCCCCGCTGATGATCGGCTGCGATATCCGCGAAATGGACGATGCCACCAAGGAGATCCTGCTCAACCGCGAAGTCATCGCCATCAATCAGGACCCCAAGGGCTCCCAGCCGTTCTTCGCCAACAACTTCATGTGGACCCCCAACGCGGCCCGCAATTCCCACACCGAGCCGCATTTCGAAAAGTATCCGGTCGATGTGCCGATCATCGCCAAGTACCTCGACAACGGCGATATCGCCCTGGGCGTGTTCAACTTTACCGATGAAACCGCTAACCGCTGGCAGATGACCGTCACCTGCGATAACCTCGGCCTGCCCATGAACTGCGGCAAGGATTTCGAAGCCGTCGACCTGTGGACCGGCGAGACCATTCCGTCCTTCAACGGCACTCTCATGATCGATTCTCTCGAGCCCCACGCCTGCCGCCTCTTCCGCGTGAAGATCATCGACAAGAAATAATATGGCCAAGTGCATGACGTGCGCGCGCGAACTCACCTCCGATGAGATCGGCCTGCACAAGAAAATGATCAACCGCGGCTCGACCGAGTTCATGTGCCTGAGCTGCCTCGCGGCCTTCTACCATTGCGAGGAGGAGCTCCTCCTTCGCAAAATGGAACAGTTCCGCGAGCAGGGCTGCATGCTTTTCGCCCCGCGCCGGGAGAAAGCATAAGGGGAACGCTGGGGCGCTGCCCCAGGCTCCGCTTAAGGGAATCATTCCCTTAAGGATCCTCAATCCAGGAGTATATAAACGCAAACGGCATGTCGTCCTTTCGGATGGCATGCCGTTTCTGCTATATAGTATTTTTATCCATAACAAGAAGGCCGGCCCGCGCTGTAAGCGCAGACGGCCTTCTCTTTTTTTAGTAATAATATCCCCATATTGAGGATTGCAAAGGGAATCATTCCCTTTACCGAGGGTTTCAGGAGAGGTGGCAAACCCTTGGGTTTGCCAGTCCGGCAAAGCCGGACCGCCGAC
>JAFQGN010000344.1 GCA_017398245.1 Clostridia bacterium
GCGTTCATCGGCTTCATCGCCGGCACTTTCCCGGAACTCTGGCAGGATGCCGGCTCCAAGGAAGGCCATAAAAAGGGCGCGGTCATCGGCATGGCAGGCTGCTTTGTCGTGATGTGCGCGATCCTCGCGTTGCTCAGCAGCACCTTTACCGTCACCATCCAGCAGAATTTCGTCGGCTGGCTCATCTGCGGCGTGCTCTGGGGCCTGAGCTTCATCGTACCGGGCCTGAGCTCTTCCTCGCTGATGATCTTCTTTGGCATCTATCAGGCCATGTCCGAAGGCATTGCCAGGCTGGATTTCGGCGTACTCATCCCGATGGGACTAGGCATGCTCGCGTGCCTCGTACTGTTGACCCGCTTCGTGGACAAGGCGTTTGAAAAGCATTTCTCCGTCATCTCCCATGCGCTGCTGGGCATCGTCGCCGCCACGGCCGTGATGATCCTGCCCCCGTGGCAGGGCGTCGGCCAGGCTCTGGTCAACCTCGTCTTCATCGTCATCGGCTTTGTGGTCTCCTGGCTCTTCACCATCCTGAGCGCGAAGATCAAGGCCAAGCACGGCATGGAATAACTTCGTAACCGGCGGCTCTGCAATGCGCGGGGCCGCTTTTGTGTTATAATCAATGCGAGGTGAACAATATGATCCAAAGCAGACAATACAGGCTTCTTGCCGACCATATGGATATCTATACGTTCATGACCGAGATCTACGAATGGGACTGGAAAAACGGCGTGCCTGCTCCGTTTCTGGAATACGCGCTGATGTCGGACTGGATGAACACGGGCGTCACGCACCGCTGGCGCATCTGGGAAGAGGATGGCCGCATTGTGGGCTTTGTGTTCAGCGAAAATCCGGCGACAGATTGCTATTTCTCTCTCAGGCCGGGGTACGAGCATATCGCGCAGGAGATGGTCGCGTGGGCGGATAAAAACATGCCGGGGGATGCAGCATCGAGGCAGCTGATCTTGATGCAGGGGCAGACGGCGCTTGCACATGCTGCGGAGAAAATAGGCTATAAAAAGACAGGCGAACAGGCGCACCTGCAGTATTTTTACGATAGCCCGCTGGAGCATCCGCTGCCCGAGGGCTTCCGCTTCACGCAGCCGGGAGAACTTTCCGCAGAAAAAGCGGGGGAATGCTGCTGGAAGGGCTTTGGGCACGAGGCGGAGGAAGGGCCGTGGGACGGCGACGCCGAAGACGGCTATCAGCTTATGTCCGCCCCGCATGCAACGCCCGAGCACGCCATCGCCGTTGTCAATGAAAAGGGCGAATACGCATGCTACGCGGGCATGTGGTGGACTCCCCAAAACAAGCTCGCCTATATGGAACCTCTCTGCACCGTGCCGGAATACCGCGGCCGCGGGCTGGCCGCAGCGGCGCTTTCCGAACTTGCGCGCCGCATGAAAGCGCTCGGCGCAACGCAGATGACAGGCGGCTCCAACCCCTTTTACGCCAGAATCGGCTTCAAGCCCGCAGACGTATGGACATGGTGGAAGAAGGCAGACGCACATGTGGAATGAACAGGACACCTCCCGCTTGGTGGACAAATGGGCCAAAAAGCTGCGCGTTTCGCCTTCGTGGGATATAGCGCTGGAAATGGTGCACGATGAAACTTGGCGCAAAACGGGAGATATCCGAATCGATTGCGACGACCGCAAGGCCGTGGTGCTGCTCAATGCAAAGAACCCCAGGCAGAGCAATCTGGAAGAGGTCATCTGCCATGAACTGATGCATCTGAAGATGTATCCGCTCGATCAGGTGACCGAAGGGCTCATTCAGGCGCATTACCGGGAAGGCAGCCCGGAGAGCGATTTTGCCTATACCATGTTTTTTACCGCGCTGGAACAGACGGTCGAGGAGATGACCAAATGCTTCCTCCTGGAATTTGGAGAGGACAGAGAGCTTTCCTTCGGGCGGGCAAAGGGCATGAAATCGTTCGGCGAGCTGTACGACGGGCTGAAAAACCTCGAATAAAGAAGGAACCCTTTCCGAACTTCGGAAAGGGTTCCTTCTTTATTTGCTCTGCAGGCGCGCTTCGATCAGCGCGATATCGCGCTGATCCTTTTCGCGGCCGAGCGAACGCTTCATTTCCATCAGGCCCTCCAAAGAGAGCACAGGGATGCCCTCGATCGCCTCAATATTGCCGCACAGCCAGTTTTCAAACAGTTCGATATCCTCGCCGATGGTGATCTTGCGCGTGCCGTCAGCCCGGGTTTTCGTCGGGTATCCTTCTCGCGCGAGCCGGTCGGCCAGCGCAGAGGTGCAGCCCAAATCGATGTCGTGCGTCTCTGGGCGCAGGCCGTGCAGCACCATCGCGCTGCCGGTGATGACCCAGTACTCGCAGCTGTCCAGCGCAAGCGAACGCAACCGCTGTATGATCTCGTTTCTGTCCATTTTACCTGATCTCCAGAACCTCGTAGTCCTCGGCTTCGACGGCGGCCTTGAGCGCAGCGTCGTCCACCGGGGCGGAAAGCGAGATGGTTACGAGCCCGGTCTCGAAATTCGCCGTGGCTTCGTCCACTCCGTCGATGGCCTCCAGCGCCTTTTTCACGGCGTTTTCGCAGTGGTGGCACATCATGCCCTCCACGCGCATGGTCTTTTCCATGGCCTTCGGCGCGGCCTTGGGCGTCTTTCGGCGGATCTTGTGGTCGCGAGAGGCGTCGTGGATGCGCAGCAGGTTCAGTCGCAGCGCGTTCGTGACCACGCAGAAGGAGGACAGACTCATGGCCGCTGCGCCGAACATGGGGTTCATCTGCCAGCCCAGCAGCGAGATGAATGCGCCCGCCGCAAGCGGAATGCCGATCGTATTGTAGCAGAACGCCCAGAACAGGTTTTCGTGAATGTTTTTGAGCGTTGCGCGGCTCAGGCGGATCGCCGCCGGCACGTCGGAAAGACGGCTCTTCATCAGCACCACGTCGGCCGCGTCGATGGCCACGTCCGTTCCCGCGCCGATGGCGATACCGATATCCGCGCGCGTGAGGGCGGGCGCGTCGTTGATGCCGTCGCCCACCATGGCGACCTTGCCCTGCTGCTTCAGGCGGTGGATGACGCTCTCCTTGCCCGAGGGCAGCACGCCGGCGATGACCTCGTCCACGCCCGCCTGCGCGCCGATGGCCTTGGCCGTGCGCTCGTTGTCGCCCGTGAGCATCACCACGCGAATGCCCATGTTCTGCAGCTCCTTGACCGCGCGCGGGCTGTCCTCCTTGATGACGTCGGCCACGGCGATCACGCCCAGAAGCTGGCCGTCCATGGCGAAAAACAGCGGCGTTTTGCCCTGCTCGGAGAGCAAATCAGCCTTTTTGAGCATTTCTTCAGGCACATTTACCCGTTCGGAGACGAACTTGCGGCTGCCGCCGATGAGCGCTCTTCCGCCGATGGTCGCGCTCAGACCGTTGCCGGGCAGCGCGGCGAAATCGGTCACTTCTTCTGCGGGAATGTTCAGATCCTTCGCGCGCTGCAGAATAGCGCGGGCGAGCGGGTGCTCGCTCTTTTGTTCAAGCGAATGAGCAAGGCGCAGAAGCTCGTCTTCGGAAACGCCCTTGCCGGGCAGCAGGTCGGTCACGCGCGGCTCGCCGGATGTGATCGTGCCGGTCTTGTCCAGCACCACGATCTCGGCCTTGCCCGCCTCTTCCAGCGAGACGGCGGTCTTGAACAAGATACCGTTTTTCGCGCCCATACCGTTGCCCACCATGATAGCCACCGGCGTAGCCAGGCCCAGCGCGCACGGGCAGGAAATGACCAGCACGGAAATGCCGCGCGCCAGCGCAAAGCCGATGGGCCTGCCCAGCAGCAGCCACGCAGCGATGGTGACCACGGCGATGGAGATCACCGCCGGCACGAACACGCCCGAGACCTTGTCGGCCACCTTTGCGATAGGCGCCTTGGTTGCGGCGGCGTCGGAAACCATCTGGATGATCTGCGAAAGGGTGGTGTCCTCGCCCACGCGCGTAGCCTCGCAGCGCAAAAAGCCGGAC
>JAFQGN010000345.1 GCA_017398245.1 Clostridia bacterium
AGCGGTCAGGCCGTCCTTGTTGACCAGCGGGTCGCCCAGCTCGTCGTTCTTAAAGGTCATTTCGACATACACCGGCAGATCCGCGCCCTCTTCCACATAATCCTTGTAGCGGCGGTAGAAGGAACCCACGGCCTTGTGGCGGCAGATAACTTCCAGACCCTTGCCAAACGGCTTGCAGGGCACGACTTCCATGGTGGTCTCGTTCAGGTCGGCGTTCACATAGTGGGTGGCGATGCCGGCCGCGTTGATCTTTTCAAAGAAATAGATGGACATGCGCAGGTTCACATCGCCCACGCCCTCGATGGTCAGGCCAACGCTGTTCTCGCCGGGATCGAACACGCCGTCTTTGCCGGTGCAGTCGTCCTTGAACTTGAGCAGATAGTTGCCGTTGTCCAGCGCGTAAACGTTCTTGGTCTTGCCGGTGTACACGAGCTTAAGATTTTCCATTTGAATCTCCACTCCTATCAACGTACGAATGTACCGATGTGCCTTCGTTTTCCCTTGTGCGAAAAACATGCTCTAAGTATACCGTCCCATGTGTAAAAACACAATAGTGCGCCATGTTATCAATTCCGCACAAATCCGAACGTTCCGCCCGGAACATTCGTCCTTTGCGAAAATTGCTGACATTTCCCCCGCATTGTGGTATCCTAAACCCAAGAAAGGCGATGAAAAACATGCTCAAAAGAGAAATTCTTTTTCCCGTACGCATCGTACTGACCGAAGGCAATGTCGAAGGCGCGCAGCACCTGTGCACGCCCGCGCCGCTGCAGTCGTCCCTTGGCAATTATACCCGACCCTATCTTACCGTGAAGGGAAAAGCCGCCATCGTGCTCGATTTCGGCCTGGAAGCCCGCGCGGGCCTGCGCATCGTCACGCGCAGCCTCGCCTCCCCCAACGCCATCCATAAAAATAAAGCCGCGCTGCCCACTCTGCCCGTGCACATCCGCCTTGGCGAATCCGTTTCCGAATGCTGCGCAGAGCTGGGCGAAAAGAACGCCACCAACGACCACTCCCCGCGCGATTTCACCGCCGAGCTCGTCGCCATGTCCGATCTCACCTTCGGCCAGTCCGGCTTCCGCTTCGCGCGCATCGATTTTCCGGACCCCGAATGCGAAGTCAGCATCCTCGCCATCGCTGCCGACGGCATGACCATCGGCGCGCAGCCGAACTATGTCTATTCCGGCCCGGACGCCGAGCTTTCCGCCATTTTCGCCGCCGCAAAGCGCACGATCGACCTGTGCGCCGCGGGCGATTATGTCTGGGACGGCATCAAGCGCGACCGTTTGGTCTGGATCGGCGATATGCACCCGGAGCTGCTCGCGCTGACCACCCTCTACGGCCGCACGCCCATGATGGACGAATCCATCCGCTTCCTGCGCGATACCACGCCGCTGAACGAATGGATGTGCACCATCCCCACCTATTCCGCGTGGTGGCTCATCGTTCTGGCCGATTACTACCGCATGACCGGCTGCGAAGACCTCGTGCGCGAAAACGCCGCCTATGCCCTCGCCCTAATCGAGCGCTTCCTGGAATACGTCAGGCCTGACGGCGAGATCACCACCTACGGCCTGGTCGACTGGCCCACCCACGGCACGCCCGACGAGCCCGCCGGGTTCCATGCCGTCGTGCTTGCCATGGCGAAGAAGGCTTCCGCCCTCTTTGAAGCCCTCGGCCTGCCGGGCGCCGACCGTGCAAAGGAGCTGGAGCGCCGCCTTATGCTCACGCCCATCACCGTTACCCATTCCATGGCGGTCGCGGGCCTGAAATACTTTGCCCTTGGCGAACTGGAGCAAAGCGACATCGACCTGATGAAGGCGCAGGGCGCGAACGGCCTGTCCACCTTCATGTCCTACTACATCCTCACCGCCTACGCCCGCTATTTCGGCGCAGAGGCGGCCACGGGCATCCTGAAGGAATACTACATGGGCATGCTCTCCCGCGGCGCGACCACCTTCTGGGAGGATTTCCACCTTGCGTGGCTGGAAGGTTCCGGCCGCATCGACGAGCTGCCCGCGCCCGGGGAAAAGGATCTGCACGGCGATTTCGGCGATTTCTGCTATATCGGGCTTCGCCATTCCCTGTGCCACGCATGGTCCACCGGCATCATCCGCTACATGTACGAAAACGGCCTGTGATGCGAGGAACGGGGAACGGCGGGGACTCCGTCGGCGCCGCGCCTAAATCTTTGATTTAGCCGTCGGCGGTCCGGCTATAGCCGGACTGGCAAACCCAAAGGTTTGCCACCTCCCTGCACCCTGCTTAAGGGTCATTGACCCTTAAGAATCCCTTATTGGGGATGAACATGCCGTTCTTCATTACGCCGTACTTCAAGACGATTGAACAGCCGCTTCAGGCGTGATGATCAGCCTTAAAACAGCTTCTTGTCCACACCAGAAATCATGAACCTAAAAGCTTTACCGAAGACCCCGTCGGCGACCCAGCCATAGCCGGACCGGCAAACCCAAGGGTTGCCACCTCCCTGCACCCCGTTAAAGGAGTATTGCCCCATAGCAGCCCGTATTGTGGACTGCTGTCCCCTTTTGTTTGCCAAACGCAATATACCAACATGAACTCTGGAGGAGCACGGAATGACCGAGAAACAGAAAGCTGCCGCAGGATATCTCTACAACGCCAATTATGATCCTGAGATCGCCGCCGAGATCGCCCGCTGCAAGGACATGTGCTATGCGTACAACTGCCTCCGCTACGGAGAAACGGAACAGCAGCAGGCCATTTTGCAAAAAATGCTCGGCCATATCGGCGAGGAAAGCACCATCGTCGCTCCGTTTTGGTGCGATTACGGCTACAACACCTCCATCGGTTCGCACTCCTTCATCAACCACGGGCTCATGCTCACCGACGGCGCGCCGATCACCATCGGCGACCATGTGTTCATCGCCCCGAATGTCGTTATCACCACCGCGAACCACGCCATCGACCCCGACCAGCGGCGCGAAGGGCTGGAAGTTGCCCGGCCCGTCACGATCGGCAGCAACGTCTGGATCGGCTCCGGCGCGATCATCCTGCCCGGCGTAAGCATCGGCGAAGGCAGCGTCATCGGCGCGGGCAGCGTGGTCACAAAGGATATCCCCGCGCGCGTCGTGGCTGTGGGCAACCCCTGCCGCGTGCTGCGCCCCATCACGGAGGCCGACAAGACCCGCTGGCCCTCCTGCCCGCAGGATCAGGACTGATTTCCAAAACCGAAAGGAGCGAATTGTATGCAGATCCGTTGGGAACACCTTACCCCCGCCGAATTCAAGAAACTTGCCAAGGAAGAGCAGGTATGCATCCTGCCCATCGGCTCGCTGGAAAGGCACGGCGAGCACATGCCTTACGGCACCGATGCCATCGTCGCTCACACCATCGCCTGCCGCGCGGCCGAGCAGGAGCCCTGCGTGGTCTTCCCGCCCTATTGGTTCGGCCAGGTGCACGAGGCCGCGTGCTTTGCCGGTACTATCAATTTCCCCACCGAACTTCTGCTCAAAATGCTGGAAACCCTGCTCGATCAGATCGCCCAGAACGGCTTTAAGAAGATCCTCATTTTGAACGGCCACGGCGGCAACAGGCATTTTCTGGAATATTTCGCCATGTCCCAGCTCGACCGCGAGGTGGATTACACGCTGTACATCTCCTTTGTGGTGGGCGGCCCGCATTTCCGCGCGCTCAATATCTGGGAAAAGCCCGGCGGAGGCCACGCCGACGAGAGCGAGACCAGCATGATCATGGCCGCGGCCCCCGGCACGGTCAAGATGGACTGCCAGCCCTATGCCGAGCCGATCCTGCCCAAGGGGGACCTTGCGCACCTGAAGGAAAACGGCATCCACACCGGCCTGTGGTGGTACGGCGATTATCCTGAAAATGTAACGGGCACCCCCTCCGCCGCAACGCAGGAAAAGGGCGAGGCCGCCATTTCCGCCTCGGTGGAGGATCTTGTCGACGTGATCCGCACGGTGAAGGCCGATACCGCCGCCCCGCGCCTGCAGAAGGAATTCTACGTGCGCGTGAAGACGATCAAAGACCTCGATTGATCCATCAAAAAAGCGTGAGCCGTCGCTCACGCTTTTTTGTGCCCTGATTCTCATTTTCGCGAAGGAATACGTTAACAAGAACGCCGTTCGTATCATTGGACGATACGATCTGCCCCCTTGCTCGGGCAGATAGGTCTTTCTTCCTATTCCGCTCATCGCAGCTGCAGGCCGTCCTTGAACGCATTGCCGACCTTTTCGCCCACAACGCAGTACGCGCCGTTCATCGGGTCGAAGGTGATGGGCCGCAGCTTGGCCACGTCCACCTTGCCGTTTTCGCCCAGCACGCTCTCGTCGGCGGAGACGTTCACGATCTCGCCCACCAGGCGGCAGGTCTCCTCGTCATAGCTCTTGAGACGGCATTCCACCGCCATGGGCAGCTCCGCGATCAGCGGCGCGTTCACAAACTCGCTCTTTTCGGTGTGGAAGCCGGCTTTGGCCATCTTGTCCGGCTCCTTGTTGCCGGAGACAACGCCCACATAATCGCACGCAACGACGGTATCCGCCGTGGCCATGGAAACGGTGAACGCGCCGGTCTCCAGCAGGTTCTTCGTCGTTTTGTGGCCTGCGCTGATGCACAGGGATATCTCGTTTTCCTCGCTGATGCCGCCCCAGGCCGCGTTCATGGCGTTCGGCACGCCGTTTTCATCGTACGCCGCAAGGATGAACACCGGCTGCGGGTAGCACAGGGGCTTG
>JAFQGN010000346.1 GCA_017398245.1 Clostridia bacterium
AAAGCGTTGTACTTGAGCGGAAACGACGATAATCTGGATTATGTTTACGGCGCGGAGCAAAAGGCGCGCATAAAAAAATTGCTGGGCTATGAACCGGTTCAGACCACGCAGCTGCCGGAAGACTGCGCCGACGTGGAAATGATCTTTTCCACATGGGGCATGCCCGCGCTGAGCGAAGAGGAGATCCGGGCGCGGCTGCCCAAGCTGAAGCACGTGTTCTATGCGGCGGGCAGCGTGCAGTATTTCGCAAGGCCGTTTATCGAATCCGGCATCCATGTCTACAGTGCGTGGCTGGCCAACGCCGTGCCGGTCACCCAGTTCGCCTTTGCGCAGATTCTGCTGGCCTGCAAGGGGTATTTTCTTGTGCAGGCGGCCTGCAAGCAGAGCCGGGAACAGGCGCACGCGCTGTTCAAGAACTACCCGGGCATTTACGATGTGAAGATCGGTATCCTCGGCTGCGGGGCGATCGGCAGCGCCGTGTGCAAAATGCTGGTGCGTGAAGGGCTGGAGGTTCTGGCGTACGACCCGTACATTTCCGATGAACGCGCGCAGGAGCTGGGCGTGAAAAAGGCCTCTCTGAAGGAGATCTTCCGCGAGTGTATCGTGGTGAGCAATCACATCCCGAACCTGCCCAGCACCGTCGGCGTGATCAAACGCGAGCATTTGCTCTCCATGCAGGAGTACGCCACGTTTATCAACACCGGCCGCGGCCCGCAGCTGTGCGAACAGGACCTGTACGATGCTCTTGTGAAAGTTCCCACGCGCACGGCGCTCCTGGACGTGATGACGGACGAGCATCTTTCCGATGAAAAGCCGATCACCAAGCTGTCCAATTGTTTTCTGACCCCGCACATCGCCGGCTCGGCCGGCAACGAGGTGCACCGCATGGCCGATTACATGGCCGATATGCTCGAAAAGGTGCTCGCGGGCGAACAGCCGGAATACGAAGTCACGCTCAAAATGCTGGAGACCATGGCCTGACGGGCCGAAGGGTGCGCTGGGGGCGCTGCCCCCAGACCCCTGCCAAGGGGAATGATTCCCCTTGGAACCCTCAATATGGGAAAGGGTGTCGGCTCCATGCAATAGGTTCTTTCGGAAGGAAAGCGTATACCGGTAAGGTTCTTCCGGGAAAGTGTATAATGCATAAAACTGTCCGTAAAATGCGGAAAAATGCCCGCTATTCGGCGTATAAGGGCAGACTGAGGTCTTTGAAATACGCACATAGTATAAAATGTTGGTTAATGACTGCAACGTGCTTGAAGGTTAACATGGACTGGAGTATGCTGTTTGTGGAAGCCAAATCAGGAGTGTGAAGAACAATGCGCGCAGTCAATATTAAGCTCAGCTTAGCGGAAAACGTCAAGTCCTTCGTGAACATCGCGAACCGTCATCCCTATGATATCGACCTGCGGGCCGGCCGTCACGTTGTTGATGGCAAGTCCATCCTGGGCATCTTCAGCCTGGATCTTTCCAAGCCGATCACCATGGAAGTGTATGACGACCACTGCGATGATCTGATGGAAGAGATCAAGCCCTTCATCATCGGCTGATATCGACAGATTTACCAAGGCAAAGCGCCGCGCAAGCTGCGGGCGGAGGAGACTCCGCCGGTACTGTGCGGCGCTTTTTAGTGTTTTTCAAAAGGACAAGGAGGAAAGCGGAATGAAGAAGATGGACGTTATCTATCTGTGGGAAGGCAAAGAAGCCCCGTATACCGAAGAAAGCGCCGGCCAGGCGCAGCCCAGCGTCACCGCATACCCGGTGGAAGGCTCCAAGGGCGCGGTCGTGGTCTGCCCCGGCGGCGGATACCGGATGAAGGCCCCGCACGAGGGCGGCCCCATTGCCGAAAAGATCAACGAGGCGGGCGTGAGCGCGTTCGTGCTGGATTACCGCGTACATCCCTGCAATCTGGAAGCCCCGCTGGCCGATGCCTCCCGCGCCATCCGCGTTGTGCGCGCTATGGGCTATGAAAAGGTCGCCATCCTCGGCTTCTCCGCCGGCGGCCATCTCACCTGCTCCGCCGCCACTCTCTATACCGACGGCGACCCGGACAACGAAGACCCGATCGAGCGCCTGTCCTCGCGCCCGGATGCGTTCCTGCCCTGCTATGCGGTGGTCAGCTTTGCCGGGTTCCGGCATCAGGGCTCTCTGGAAAGCCTGCTGGGCGAGCAGAAGAACGATTACAGCCTGATCCGCCGCTTCTCCGCCGAACTGCATGTCAACGGCGATACCCCGCCCTGCTTTATGTGGCATACGGCTGCCGATGCGACCGTGCCGGTGGAACAGAGCCTGACTCTGGCCCAGGCGCTGGCGCACGCGGGCGTGTCCTTTGAAATGCATGTGTACCCGGAAGGCAGGCACGGCCTGGGCCTTGCGGAAGAATACGACGATGTGAAGACCTGGAGCGAGCATATGAAATACTGGCTCGTCCATCAGGGGTTTGCAAAGTAAAACAGAAGCCGTCCGCGGGGGAGACGCTCTCCCGCGGACGCATATTTTCAGCATAATAGGAAGAAATGGGGAACCTATCGAAGCGGAAATAGGTCTGATAGGGCAGAACAGCCGGGAAAGGAGGGCTTGGTATGGTCAAGCGGTGCATGGCGGCGTTTATCGCCGTATTGCTGCTCGTACTGCTCGTTCCCTCGTTTGAATCGGACGTGCAGCCGGTGTTTTCCCTGAACTTTGCCACGCCCACCCCTGCGCCGACCCCCACGCCCACTCCGAAACCAACCCCGACTCCTACGCCCACCCCCTCTCCTACGCCGACTCCTGTGCCCACTCCGGCCCCCATCAGCCGGGGAATGAGCGGAGACGAGGTGCGCGCGGTGCAGCAGACGCTGTATCTGAACGGCTTTACCCAAAGCGCGCCGGACGGCCTCTTCGGCCCGGAAACGGCGAGAGCCGTTTTGCTGCTCAAGGAGTATATCAACACCTATTTTGACGCGGGCGAGCCGAACGACGAGTTGATCTCGCGCAGGCTGTATGCCTCGCTTCCGGGCATGCCCTGCGCCACGGGCGATATCGCTCGCGGGGCGAGCGGCCTGAACGTGAAGCGCATCCAGACGCGCCTGAAGGTGCTCGGCTATCTTGCGCAGGAGCCCGACGGAGCCTACGGTGAGAACACCGAGCGCGCCATCGCCTATTTTCAGGTGAAAAACGGGCTGTTTTCCTCCGGCGTGGCAACGATGGACACGCAGAAGGTGCTCTTCAGCGCCTCGGCCGAGCGGAGCGACAAATACGTGATGCCCTACAGGCTGATCGTGGATGTGAGCGACCAGAAGGTGTACGCCTGCTCGTGGAGCGGGGGCGAGTTCTCCAATGTTGTGCGCACGATGGTCTGCTCCACGGGCCTCAAGGACACGCCGACCCCGCTTGGTACCTTCACGACGACCACCGGCCGCGGCGCGCGCTGGCATTATTTCAAAAAGTTCGAATGCTGGGCGCAGTACGCATGGTATATTGAAGGAGACATCCTGTTCCACAGCGTGCTCTTTTCCGAGCGGGACGAGAACACCGTGACAAGCTCCAGCGTGCGCAACCTGGGCAAGCGGGCCTCGCACGGCTGCGTACGCCTTGCGGTGGAGGACGCAAAGTGGATCTGGGAAAACTGCCCGAACATGACGACGGTCATCGTGCGGGAATAAACTCCCGGCTGAAGGATCAGAACGGGAAACGCCTTCAAGCCCAAAACAGCAATCTGCAATAGCGAAACGCACCACCGGTTTCTTGTGCGGATGGTCATATCCCGATAAAAAAGGCGAACGACGCCGGAAGGGGAAGCGGAATTGGAAAAGAAGCGCAATTGCGCGGTGATTGTGCCGGTACACGAGCAATGGCCCGAGGAGCGGGAAAAGCGATCTTTTGCGCATCTGCTGGAGGTCTACCGGGACAGGCCGGTGTACCTCGTCCATCCCCAAGGGGTGGATCTGGCGCGCTACCTGGCCGTGCCGGGGGCGGAGGACTGCCGCACGATGGCGTTCGCCTCGAGCCACTATATTTCGCGCTCCTCGTATAACGATCTGCTGCTTTCGCCCAAGTTCTATTCGGCGTTCATGGGGTACGAATATATCCTGATCCACCATCTGGACGCATGGAGCTTTGCAGACGATCTGGACCGCTTCATGGCGCTGGGGGTCGATTACATCGGCTGCGCGCGGGCGCATCCGGGCGATAAAATGGCCGGCGGCCTGAGCCTGCGCCGCACGTTCAGCTGCCTGAGCGCGTGCCGCTCCGCCGCAACTCTGGACGGCATCTCGCTTCTGCTGAAGAAAAAATATCTGGGCCTGCGCGATATCGTGGCCATTGCCAAGCGTAATCTGGCGATCCCGATCGGCAAGCAGCGGCCCTATCATTCCGAAGACCATTTTTACACCTTCGGCGCGCCGGTTTTGCAGGACGGCTTCCGCGCGGCTTCGGCGGAACAGGCGCTGCGCTTCGCCTTTGACGATGAACCGGAAAAACTTCTGAAACGCAGCGGCGGCGTACTGCCCATGGGCTGCCACGCCTTCTGGAAAAACGGCAACTGGTCGTTCTGGAAGGAACACATCGAGCTGTAAGGCATTGCGGGGGAGGGGATTTCTTTTGAAAAAGAAATCCCCTCCCCCGAACCCCCACCCAAAGAACCCATGTGGGAAAAGCAATATCTCCACGGCAGAACGGCCGGAACAACAATGTCTTTGCACCGGGATTAACCCGCGTGCTGTTGCCGCCCGGCC
>JAFQGN010000347.1 GCA_017398245.1 Clostridia bacterium
CGGCGGTGAGGCCGCATTCGTAGGTCAGGATATGCGGCGGCAGCATGAACTGATAGCCGTCCTTGATGTGGGTGGTGATGAAGTAGTTCAGCAGCGCCCATTCCAGCTGCGCGCCCACGCCGCTGTACAGCCAGTAGCCGTTGCCGCCCATCTTCACGCCGCGCTCGTAATCGATCAGGCGCAGGCTCTCGCACAGGTCCACATGGTTCTTGGCTTCGTATTCGAAGACCGGCTTTTCGCCGAAGACCTTGATCACGGCGTTGTTTTCCTTGCCGCCGGCCACAACGTCTTCCGCCGGCAGGTTCGGCAGAGCCAGAACGAACTTGCGGATCTTTTCCTCAATTTCCTTCTGCTCCTTGTCCAGCTCGGTCACCTTGTCGGCCATTTCCTTGAGCTCGGCCAGCAGGCCGGTGGCGTCGAGACCCTGCTTCTTCAGCATGGGGATCTCCTTGCTCTTCTTGTTGCGCTCGGCCTTGATGGTCTCGTTTTCGACGATGATCTCGCGGCGACGGGCGTCCCAGGTAAGGAACTCGGTCAGATCGAGATCGTACTCGCGCTTTTTGAGCGCTTCGACGACGTATTCGGGATTGGAACGGATCAGATTGATGTCCAGCATGGGTTTCTCCTCCTGTTATATGGTCTGCTTTGCGAGGAAGGGGTTCTCTTTTTGCAAACAAAAAGCGCCCGCCCCCGCGTGATATGCGCAGGGACGAACGCCGGTAAAAATGCGTCCGCGGTGCCACCCCGTTTGACCGCCCATAAAAAATATGAAAACGGCCCTCCTTGATGCGCGCTGTATCGGGCTGCCCCGCAGCGCTCTTCGCGCCGAAGCTCCCGGGCGGAACGCTGTTTCCTGCCGCTCCCGCTTGCACCAAGCGCGGGCTCTCTTTGCCGGAGAAAAACAGGCTTCCCGTTCATTGCCATATGAAAATATTATACGCCGTTTCGCGCCGTAGGCAAGCGCATTTGGGCACAAAACCCGTTTTTTAACAATACTCTTCGGAAACAGCGGACCGGGCGCGAAAGGCGCACGATGTGCGATGCCGGCAATCCCCTATTGCGCGCATGATCAGCCGTTCGGGTTGGCCGGGGCGACGAAGAAATCGTCGATGACGGCCGGCGCGGGCGTTACGACGGCCTGCGAGGGCACGTAGTCCGTCTGCGCGGGCTGCTCCGCCTGCTGCATCTGCTGCTCCTGCTGGGCGTATCCGGCCGAAATGACCGGCGGCACGATCTTCTCCGGTTCGCGCAGGCCCAGATGCACGCAGAACATGATCATCAGAACGAGCGTGGAGCCGAGGGTCATCAGCAGCTTGAAGCGGCTCTGGTAGCGGCTGCGCCATACCAGCAGCATGCCCACGGGCGGCAGCAGCGCGCACAGCACGCTATGGATGATCAGCCTTTTTCTTGCCAGTTCCTTTTTTGCCCGGTTTTCCATTTGTTATCCTCCGTAATAGCGGTCGTCTCCTGCGAACTCCGTCCGAACGCCCAAGGGCCGACGTTTTCTGCATCCATCATATCCGGGACGCGCCCATTCTCCGGCGCAAACTGTCCCATATACAGTATACCAGATGCAGCGCATGTTTTGCAATGCACGGCGTTTTCTGGTATAATCCTAAATTGGAGTGATATGCGCCGCCTGCGGGCGCTGTGCTCCCGAAATTCCCAGAAAATCATCCTGATCTCAGGCGGTGAAATATAGAAAATGATCCTACTTACTCTCAGCGGAGTCGGCAAAGCCTTTGTGATGCACAGGGTTCTGGACGATGTGAACCTGACCGTGCAGCAGGGCAGCCGCATGGGCCTTGTGGGCACGAACGGCTCCGGCAAATCCACTTTGTTCCAGATCATCGCGGGCACGATGCAGCCGGACGAGGGCTCGGTCTCCATGCTCAAGGGCACGCGCGTGGGTCTTCTCACGCAGCAGGCCGATATCGAGAGCGACCTGACCGTGACCGAAGAGCTCTCGCGCGTGTTCGATCCGCTCAAGGCCATGGAAAAGCGGCTGCGCGCGCTGGAGGTGGAGATCGCCTCCTCGCATGAAGACCCGCAGAAATTTGCCGATCTTTCCGCCGAATACGACAAGATGCTCAACCGGTTCGACCGCGAGGGCGGCTACGAATGGCCCAGCCGCATCCAGGGCGTGCTGGCCGGTCTCGGCTTTACCAAAGAGCGGGCCGAGCAGCCCTCCAATTCCCTCTCCGGCGGCGAAAAGACGCGCCTTTGCCTTGCGCGCATCCTGCTCACCCAGCCGGAGCTGCTGCTGCTGGACGAACCGACGAACCACCTGGACCTGCAGTCCATCCAGTGGCTGGAAGACACGCTCAAAAAATACAAAGGCACCGTCATCGTCATCTCGCACGACCGCTATTTCCTCAATTCCGTGTGCGATTGCATGGCCGAGCTGTCCATGACCCATCTGAGCCAGTATTCCGGCAATTACGATACCTTCGTCGCCCAGCGCGAGGCAAACCTGGAGCGGCAGCTGAAGGAGTACGAGATGCAGCAGGCGGAAATCACGCGACAGCTGGCCATCATCGCGCGCTACAAGGCGTTCAACCGCGAAAAGTCCATCAAAGCCGCGCGCAGCCACGAGATGAAGCTCATCCGCATGGTCGCGCCGGATTCCGGCCGCGAGCACAAGCACGCCAGCAGCCGCGAACGCCTTCTGGAAAACATCGCCGCGATGGCAAAGCCGGTCGAATCGGAAGACAAGATCAATTTCTCGTTCGAGGCGCGCCGCCGCACGGGCGAGGATGTGCTGACGGTCAAGGGCCTTGCCAAGGGCTTTGGCGAGAGGCAGCTGTTTGAAAATTTCGATCTGCACATCCGCGCGGGCGACAGAGTGGCCGTCATCGGGCCGAACGGCATCGGCAAGACCACGCTCATTTCCATCATTGCGCGAAAGCTCATGCAGGACCGGGGCGAAATCATCTACGGTTCGAACCTGGACCTTGGCTATTACGACCAGCAGCAGGCCGATCTGACCGGCGAAAAGGACGTCATGCACGAGCTGTGGGACGAGTTCCCCCGCATGGAACCGGGCGACGTGCGCAATGTGCTGGCGCTGTTCCTGTTCACGGGCGACGACGTGTTCAAGCCCGTTTCGAAGCTCTCCGGCGGCGAAAAGGGCCGCCTTGCGCTGGCAAAGCTCATGCTGCGCAAGGACAATTTCCTGATTCTGGACGAACCGACGAACCATCTGGATATGGACAGCCGAGAAGTTCTGGAGGACGCGCTTTCCGATTTCACCGGCACGATCCTGACCGTTTC
>JAFQGN010000348.1 GCA_017398245.1 Clostridia bacterium
CTTCCAAAGCCGCCAGACGCCCTTGATCTTATCCGCCATAGGACACCATCCTCTCCCGCGAGGCTGCAAAACAGCGGATCGCCAGCGGCCACAGTACGATATTCCATATGATCTGCGCGGCGATCAGCCTGCCCGGCGCGGAAAGCCCGGCATAGATCGCCAGCGGCGCGCCGGCCAGAGTGCCGAACGGCGTGAGCGCAAGCACATTACCGATTCCCCAGGGCAGCGCGGCGAACGGGATCAGCGAGCCTGTCAGCAGTGCAGTCAGCGCATCGCGCAGGCATTGCACCGTCCATTCCAGATTGTGCAGACGGATCAGCAGGCACGCAAACAGGTAATCCACCGCAAACCCCTGCGCCACGGCAAGCGGAAGCGATACGAAAAAACACGGATCGGCAGGCCGCAGATCCACCCCGCACAGCAGCGCAACGACGGCGACCGGCGCCGAAAGGCAGCACAGACGCATCGTCCAGCCGCCGATGGTATGCGCCGTGAGCTGGGCAAACACGCCCGCAGGCCGCATATACAGCCCGAGGATCGTTCCATCGTGCAGCCAGCCGGAAGCCGGCGTGTGCACGTTCAGAAGCGGCGCGAGTACGACAGACAGGATCGTGTACACATAAAACTGCTCGAGCTGCATCCCCTCTGCGTCCACGCCCTGCGCAAAGAGGGAGCGCCAGATCATCAGCATCGCGCCGAGCGCGCCGGCCTGCAGAAGATACTGCGCCAGCTGGTTAAAAAAACCGAAATAGCTCTTTTCCTTCAGGCAGAGCTTCATCGTTGCGAAGCCCGCCCGGAACCATTGTTTCATTTTCTTATCCTCCAAAAAACAAAAGTCAGCGCCCCTTTACGGAGCGCTGACAAATTCTGCACATTTCATTCAGAATGCGCACTTATCCACAGCACGGACCGAAAAAGGGCATAGGTATCCCGTACTGCGCAAAAATGTACGCAAAACGACGAGCGATGCGGGTAAGATAGCGCATGATCTCGCTCACGGATACCCCTCCCTTCTTTTCCCTTAACAATACTATAACACAGCATTCTTCGCCTGTCAACCCATGCCTCAAGCCGCCTTTTTTCTTCTGCCGTACGCAAGGCTTACAGCGACCGGCACGAGGGAAAGCGCGGCGCACAGAATCAGCATGCCGCTCACCCCGGCGCGCTCGGCCACGACGCCCGCGTAGGTCAGGCAGACCGCGCCCGAAAAGCTGGAATATACCGCCTCCGAAAGGTTATGCCCCAAATTGCGCAGTTCGGCGCGCACGCTGTTTTCCGTCGCCTCGCGCATCGTCGCCAGAAGCACACCGTAGGCCGCATTGGAAAAGAACGAGCCCACGAAGATCATGCCGACCGAGCCCGCGCCCAGCGTAAGCAGCAGCGAAGCGACCGTCAGCGCGCTCATCAGGATATACCGCGTTCTTCGGCCAAGGCGCAGGATCGTTCCGGAGAGCAGAATGAAGGGCACCTGCGTCATCGCGCCGACGAACGAATCCACCCCGATATCCGCCACCGTGCCGCCTAAGTTTTCGATGATGACGGCCTTCAGGCTCTTCATCGGCGCAGAGGAGCAGCCGATAAAGAACAGCAGCAAAAGCAGCGTTTTATATTCCGGCGCGGAAAGCAGGCTGCGCACGTCCGCCGCCCTTATGCTGCGCGGCTTTCTCTCCATTCCGGCCGTGTCGGGCAGATACACCGCCGCCGCAACCGTGAGCGCGAGGAAGAATCCTCCGCCCGCGAGCATGCAATGGTAGCCGAACTGCGCGATCAGCCTGCCAAAGAGCATCGCCACGAACGAATACAAAAACGAGGGCATCGCGCGGATCTTTCCATAAATGCGCATATCGTTTTTGCACGCGTGCAGGAGCCACGCGTCCATATTGCTCCCCATCGGCTGCGAAACGAACCCGAACAGCGGATACAGCGCCGCCATGGCCAGCGCGCTGCCCGCGCCGAAGAAGATGCCGCAGGCCAGCGCGGCGCTCAGCACTGCTCCGGCCAGAAACACCTTTCGGTTCGTCTGCAGCCTGTCGCACAGCCCGCCAAAGACGAATGAGCCGGCAAACGAGCACAAGAGATATGCTGAGCTGATCCAGCTGAGCACTGCGCTGCTCATGCCGTTTTCCAGCAGATAGGCCGAAATAAACCCTCCGAAGGCCGCATGGAAGCACCAATAGGAGATCTCCAGCACCGCAAACCCGGCCGCATGCTCTTTTTTCATCCTATTTTCCCTTTCCATTTGTATTCATTTATCCAAAGCGATTATATCTCTCCTCCCCCACGCATGCAAGCTCCTGCGCCGCTTACCTTTTTGTAACCGTATTGAAATGAAGCCCTTCTTGGCCGTATAATTTATATATACGCAAGCAGCAAAGGAGCCGACATGAAACACCAAAGCGAACTTCCCGAATGCCCGGTGGCGACCTGCGTGCAGCTGATCGGCAGCAAATGGAAGCTGCTGATCCTGCGCAATCTGCTCGCGCGCCCGTGGCGGTTCAACGAACTGCACCGCAGTCTCGAAGGCGTCAGTCAGAAGGTGCTGACCGACAGCCTGCGTTCCATGGAACAGGACGGCCTCGTCCGGCGCACGGTTTACGCAGAAAAATCCCCGCATGTGGAATATTCCCTGACAACCCTTGGCGAATCGCTCCGCCCGGTCCTCGGCGCAATGCAATGCTGGGGCGAAGAATACAAGAAAACACAAGGAGGCTAACGCTCAAATGGACATGCTAGAACTGATGAAGCACAGAAGATCCATCCGCAAATATCAGAACAAGGCGGTCGAACAGGAAAAGCTGGAAAAGATCGCCGAAGCCGGCATCTATGCCCCGAACCCCGGCGGCGGACAGGGGACAAAAGTTCTCATTTTGAACGACCCTGAGCTGATCGAAAGGATCGGCGTCGTCAATGCCGATTGTGAAAACCGGAACTGGGGCGGGCGCGGCGTTTCGGCCGACCAGCCCTCCATCATCGACGATCTTTCCATCAAAAGCGGATTTTACGGCTGCCCGGCGCTGGGCGTCGTGTGTGTGAAAAAGAGCATGAAGGCGTATGTAAACGGTATCGGCGCGGCATTCGTCACCGCGCAGAACATGGTCATGGAGGCCTATTCTCTGGGCGTCTCCAGCTGCATCGTCGGCCGCGCAGAGGCCACGTTCGAAAAGCCGGAAATGCAGGCCCTTTTGCAGCAGTGGCAGCTTGACGAAGAATACACTCCCCTCGTATTCGTCTGCCTTGGCTATATCGATGGCGAATACCCCGCCGCCAAGCCGCGCAGCGAGGGCAGAATCCGATTCATCCGCTAAATCCGTACGCATACGCGCTGCGGCTCTATCTTTGTGAAAGATAGATCTGCCAAAGGAGAAAACACAGGCCCCGAAGGACTTCGCCTTCGGGGCCTGTTCCTAATTCTAGTGTCACCTGTCCAATATCTGGCTGAACTCAATCTTTTCCCCGTTCGGGCCTGCTATCGTGAAAAACCGAACGCCATGTTCCCAGAACGGAAGGAACTGGATACCATCTTCAAATTCCTTATACCCCAGCCCGCGAACTTCGGCATATACCGCTTCGATATCGTCGACATCCAGCGCTATATGTTCGATCGCCCCGGGCTTCAATGCCGCCATTCCGTTTTCATAGGTCTCGATCATCACATTGCCCAATTGCAAAAATGCGACTTGCTCCTTCTCGGTCGCTGTTCTCAGCCGCATCTCAAAACCAATGCTTTCAAAAAATCGAATCGTCTTCGTCAAATCATTCGTAGGGATCCCAATGTGGGCCAGTCCGCTCACTCGCTCCCGGATCGACATGCAACAACCCTCCCTGTTCAACAGCGGAACGGCTTTGCCGAAGCAAAGCCGTTCCGCACAGTACTCTACGGCCGTCAGCCGTTCTGTGCATCATAAGCGCTCTGGTAGATGTCCAGATAGTAATCCAGTTCAGCGCGCTTCAGGTTTTCGGTATACTCTTCCCAGCTGCCCTCTGCAATGCCATTAACAAGCCAGTCCGCCATATAGGTGGAAGTAATGGTCTGCAGGTCATTGAGAATGATCGCGGCTTCGGCATTCTCTTCCGGATCGAGCTTAGTGAAGTAGAACGCGTTGCCGTCTTCTTCGGAGACGCGCTTGCTGACAACAGCTTCATCATCCACAACGCGGGTGAAGGCATCCGGCACGATCAGGCGGGACTGCAGTTCATCGGAGATGTAATACAGGCCGGTATCGATAACCGCATTGATGCGCTGCCATTCTTCAACACCGTAGCCTTCCGGCACGATGAACGTGTAGGTGCCGTCATCGTTCTTTTCCAGAGCAACGCCATAATCACCAAAGTAAGAACGGACGGAATAGTCTTCGCGATACCACAGGTCCAGGAAGCGCATGGCGGCTTCGGGGTTTTCGCAATTGGTGGTAATCTGCGCGCCATGGCCCTTATAGGTCAGCGCATTGTACGGAGTGTTGGAGGAAACAGGCGCAATGCCCTCTTCCGCCGCAACCTGATCGATGCAGATATACTCCATATCATACTGGCTGCCTACCCATTCATTGGCAGACCATGCGATCGATACGCCGCACACTTCGGCTTCCGGATCACGCGCAATGGAAGACCAGGTGCTGTAATCCAGCGTCAGCGTTTCCTCATAGAGGAGGCCTTCGGCAAACAGCTCGTGCAGATAAGCGACCGTATCGCGGAAATCTTCCGTCGCCGGCAGATACACGAACTGGCCGTCCTTGCAGGAAGTAGTCTGAATATCACTGTAATTTCCATATGCGCCCATCATTCGGGTGATATGCGTCATCAGGAAATTGAAGCTGTTGGGAATGGTGAACGGGATCTCGTCGTTAGGATCGCCGTTGCCGTTGGCGTCCTGCTCCTTAAAGGCGCGCAGAACGTTGGTCAGCTCGTCAAAGGTCTTCGGGGCTTCCAGGCCAAGCCTGTCCAGCCACGTCTTGTTGATATAGTATTTGCGGTGAGTGGCCGGACGGAACGCCCAGCGAGTGGGCAGACCATAGATGCTGCCGTCCAGTTCCGTCGCAAAGGTGACCATGTCCGGATACGCTTCAAACATCGCTTTGATATTCGGCGCGTGCTCTTCGATCAGGTCGTTAAGCGGCTGGAAGAAATAACTGTAGGTGGCATAATCGCTCTGGTTGATTGCGCCGATGAACACATCCGGCAGATCTCCCTCCGTTGCCAGGATGACGTTCTTCACTTCGTTCCAGGTCGTGCTCGTGTAGGTCGTCCAGTTCACTTTCACATTGGCTTCTTCGCAGAGTTCGTTCAAAAACGCCTTGTCTTCCGGGGCCGTGGACACCGCCTGCAGGATCAGAACCACATCGAGTTCGACGGGTTCTTCCTCCGCAAGCGCAGGAACAGCAAACGTGCCGAGGCAGAGCAGGAAGGTCAGGAACAGTGCGACGAATCTCTTCATGGTAACAACTCCCTTCTAATATATCCGCGGGCTCTCAGCCCTTAACAGATCCGATCATAACTC
>JAFQGN010000349.1 GCA_017398245.1 Clostridia bacterium
GAGCATTGTATACGGGAATGATGATGGAGATCATGCCTGCGCCGCCTTTCCGCGCCCTGCCTTCAGGCGCGCGAACAGCCCGCCCAGATGGGTTTTCACGAACGAGATCACCATGCTCTGCGCCCATGCCCACAGTGCCCACCGTCTTTTCAGCGGCAGGAACATCAGCCGCAGCATCGCGCCTTCGGGCCTTGCAAGGGAGAGCGCCTCTTTTGCGCGCGGGGTGTTCAGCATGCGCCGGATCTGCCGAATTTTTTCGCAAAAGCGCAATTCGCACTTCGGGTTGGTCAGGTTTTCGATGCAGCCCACCAGCCGTTCGGCATACCTGCGCGCGAGGAATTCCATGTCCTTTTCGCCCGTCAGGCCCCAATCGGCGTACAATTCGCGCATCCACTTATCTTCCTCTTCGCGTTTTTCGTACATCTGCGGCACGTATTTGGCCGTTTCGGATTCCGCGCGCGAGCGGGTGAAATGGTAATACACGCCGCTTGTCACGGCCACGCGCTGCACGGTATGCAGATAGGAGAGATTGAAGGGGAAATCGTCCCAGAACGTGGAGGGGAAGCGGATGTTCAGCCTGTCCATGCGCTCGGATAGGAACAGCTTGTTCCACGGTGTGTACAAAAGGTTGTTGTCAAACAGCGCCGCCGCATTTTTGCGAAAATCCTGCGCCGTTTCGTACAGAGCGTCCGGCGCGCTGATAATCTGCCTGTGCATGCCGGAAGCGGAATCGGTATCGATGGTGAAGCCGCACACGGTCAGCTCCGCCTGCGTTTGTTCGGCCAGTGCTGTCATCTTTTCCAGCATGTCCGGCTCCATCCAGTCGTCCGAATCGCAAAAGAACCGGTATTTGCCGCAGGAAATTTCCATGGCGGCGTTGCGCGCTGCGGGCGCGCCGGCGTTTGCCTGATGGATCACGCGGATGCGCGCGTCCTTTTTTGCGTATTCGTCGCAGATCGCGCCGCTTTTGTCGGGCGAGCCGTCGTCCACCAGAATCAGCTCGAATTCCCTGAGCGTCTGGTTCAATACGCTTTCGATCGCCCGGGGCAGAAACGCTTCCACCCGGTACACGGGCATGATCACGCTAACGAGCATGGCTTACAGCTCCTCCTCTTTCTTTTCAAACCCCGCGGTGGATTCCGGCATGAAGAAGACGAGCACGGTTTTGAGCAGCAGCTTGATATCCAGCCAGATAGAGTAGTTTTCGATATAGGTGATGTCCATCATCAGCTTGTCGCGCGGAGAGGTATTGTACTTTCCGTTAATCTGCGCGTAGCCCGTCAGCCCGGCCTTCACCCGGTCGCGGTAGGCAAATTCGGGCAGATCGTGCGTGTACATTTCGATGTTTTCCAGCATTTCGGGCCGCGGGCCGACGAGGGACATGTCTCCCGCCAGAATGTTGATCAGCTGCGGAAGCTCATCCAGCCGCCAGCGGCGCAGGAACCTGCCCGGCTTGGTCACGCGGTCGTCGTCCACTTCCGCGCTGTACTGCCTTTCGTCCTCGTCGTGCTCCTTCATGGTGCGGAATTTGAGCACGTAGAACACCGTCGCATCGCGCGTGATGCGCTTTTGCTTGAAAAAGACCTTGCCGCCGTCGCTCGCCTTCACGGCGATCGCGCAGCCGATCATGACCGGGCTGAACACGATCAGAGCGATGGCGGAGACGAAGATGTCCATCGCCCGCTTGACAAAGCGCTGGGCGAGGGTGAGCCCATTGATGGTGTGCGAATGCATCAGAACATCGTCGAGCATGTAGGTATCGGAATGGCTGGAGACGATGTTGCCGATGTTCAGGTCAAAATACAGCACCTTTTTGTGCTTGTAGCCGTAGGCGATCAGCTCCTGGTGCGCAGCCGGGGGCAGGTGGTACAGAACGACGGCCTCCGCCCGCTTGACATGCCCGCGCACGTCCTCGCTGGTGTACAGGATGCTGTCTTCGATGAGAAAATGCTTTGCGTGGCTGGCCAGCTTGCCGGAAATGATCTCCCGGTCTTCCTCGTTTCCGGTGATCACCAGCGTGCGCAGCGGCGGATGGGCCGCGAAATATACTCTGTCTCCGATGGCGCAGAACAGCACGATTATGGCCAGCTGGATCGCCATTGCGCCAAGCAGCAGAAGCGCATCCACGTCAAAGAGGATGAGCGTATCGTTGTTGGCCTCGTTCACGTTCATGATCTGCAGCTGCAGATACACGATCAGGTCGGTAAACACGGCGCTCAGGCTCATGGCGGAAAGATTGGAATGGGCGCGCACCGTGCCCGGGTGGTAGCCGCCGTAGATGCGGGTAAACAAGTATTCGATCAGCGCAAAGGAGCTGAGCGTGATGGCCGAGGTGCGGCTGATGCGCAGGATCTGCGGGTTGGTGACGGCGAGCATGAGAAAAAACGCTGACGGGATCAGCGCGTATAACGCGATGCGGAACAGCCCGAGAAGGATCTCCTCCCGGCGCCTTTCGACGCTATGCATATTTCCGTACTCCTCTTTCCCTGCGCAGGCGCGTCCGATAGGATGCAGGGCGCGCCTTTGCATTTATACATGCGTATAGTGTACCACAAACTATTATGCATCAGCAAGCACGGCGTTTTTTCGCGGCGCGCGAAATGCGCCAAAACAGGCCCAAAGAGCGGCTTTTGACACAAATTGGCAAGCAAAAAGCTGCTCCCTTTGCCCAAAGGGAGCAGCTGCATATGTTTGCGGTTGTGTTCGCGGGGCGCTTACCACTGCAGCTCCATTCCGTCATGGGCCACGGTGACAGGATGCGCGCCGCTCTCATCGAAAAACCTCTGGTAATCGGCGTGCGTCCATTCGTGCTTGTGGTTGATGTGCGCAGCGAAAATACGCGTGTCCTTTGTGACCGCGCCGCATTTTTCCAGCGTCTCCACCTGCTTAAGGAACAGCCTGCCGTTGAGATGCTGCGTGCCCTCCGGGATCTCAGCCGAGCCGAAGGTGGCGTCCATGATCAGGACATCCAGCGGAAAGCCGGAAAGCGCCTCGATTGAGGCGGGCTCGTACAGGCCGGTATCCGTGGCGTAGAGCAGCGTCTTCCCGTTTTGCGTGATGCGGTAATGCATGCTGCGCTCCTGCGCGCCCGCGCCGGGATGGTTCCCGCGCACGGTGAACACGGTCTTGTCGCCTGCACAGAATGTCTCGAAAAAGTCGTGCGGCTTCAGGTCAAAAAAGCCGTGTCGCGCGGCGGCGAGCATGTCCGCATGGCCGTTTGTGGCCTGCAAAACAGCCTTTTGCAGGCAAAGCAGGTGCTCGTATGCGCCCTTGGACATATGCACGGTAAAGGGCGCATCGTGCGTGCGCGACATGGTGACCACGTTCAGATTCGTGAGGGAAAAGTGGTCCTCATGCCCATGGGTGATGAATACGTCGCGCAGCTGCGAAAGATCCTGCCCGAAGGTATGGCAGGCGGAGAGGACGTCGGGTCCGAAATCGAGCATGGTATGCCGGTCGAACCGGAAGCATGTGCGCCTGCGCATCTGCCCGGGATGAAGCCGGGCATGCTCGCACAATTTGCATGTGCAAAAGGGGTTCGGCAGCATTTCCGCTGCGCCCGTGCCGAGAAAGATCATGGCGCGCATCTCCTTTTTCTGCCGTTTATTCGGCCTTCCAGCGCAGGGAATCGAAATATTCGGTCATGCCGGGAATGGCCTGCATCTTTTCGATGCGGGAACCGCCCTCGGGCATGCCGGAACTGACGTGGAACAGCAGCTGGTCGCCAAGCGCGGCCTGGTTCTTGTCATGCTGCGGGAAGACGTTCGCAGAGAGGAAGTAGGCGTATTTGACGAGGCGGTAGTCTCCCCAGAACTTGTTTTCGATGCCGGCCACGCAGGTACCCTTGCGCACGGCGCTGCAGATGGCCTCGGGGGAAAGCTCCTCGGCGAAGGCGATGGTATAGTTGCCCGGCTCGAGCCTGCCGCCAACGAGCTGATGCGTATCGGAAGAGCCGACGACGGGCATGGCGGGCTGATCGTGATAGAAGGCGATCTGCAGCTGCGTGCCCTCTTCAAATGCGCCGCCTGCGATGAGCTCGAACACGTCGAAGGTCTTATGATCGAACAGGTAGTTGGTCACGTCCTCATGGTGCTGGAGCTTGCCCTGCAGCACCCAGTGCGGATGGCAGACGATGGCTACGCCGCCGCGCTCGTGGATGCGGTCGAACACTTCCAAGGAAGCGGCGGCCATCCACTTGTCGCCCTCGCTCATGGGCTCGTCGATCGTGGCCATGCGGGCCTTCACGGCGTTTTCGTAGCCTTCGGGGTCTTCCTTGTACCATTCGGTCACGCCGGCGTTGCCGCCCATATTGATGATATGGACGAGATTGCCCGGGGAATGGATCTCCTCGCCCGGGATGACCAGATAGGGGATGTTCAGCTTGTCAAAGTTCTCCTTCGCGCGCACAGAGGAGGAATAGCAGTGGTGATCGGTGATCACGCAGTAATCGTAGGCGCGGCGGCAGCAGTTTGCAGCGCGGTATTCCGGGCTTTCGCGGCCGTCGGAA
>JAFQGN010000350.1 GCA_017398245.1 Clostridia bacterium
CGGAACTCATACAGAGTGTTCTGATCGCTGAAGCTCATGGTCATGCGGTTGTGCTCGCTGGCCGGGTCGAAGACATAGCTCTCGAAGGCGGAAGCGGGTGCGTCAACGGTCAGCTCCGTCGCTTCGGTGGTGATGATCTCGCCCTCAACAGCATGGTCATAGCCGCTGTTGAGCGCGCCGTCGACCGCGGTGAAGTAGTACTGGTTCACGCGGTAAGCGTACATCGGAACCGGAGTGGGCTCGGGAGTCGGCACTGGCGTGGGTTCCGGCGAGACGGTGTTCATCACATAGATGACGCGGAACTCATACAGAGTGTTCTGATCGCTGAAGCTCATGGTCATGCGGTTGTGCTCGCTGGCCGGGTCGAAGACATAGCCCTCGACGGCGGAAGCGGGCGCTTCGATGGTCATCTCCGTCGCCTCGGTGCCGAGGATCTCGCCTTCGACCATACGGTCATAGCCGCTGCTGAGCACGCCGTCGACCGCGGTGAAGTAGTACTGGTTCACGCGGTAGGCGTACATCGGAACCGGAGTCGGCGCGGGCGTGGGGCTTGCCGTGTGGCGGATGTACACGATCTTGAAATTGTACACCTGAGAAGGATCGGCAAAGTTCAGAGAAAGGGTGTTGTGCTCGCTGGACGCGTCAAACGCATATTCGGCGTATCCGCTTTCCGGCACGCTGATGGTCAGCGCGGCCTGATCGGTCGTCTGCACATCGCCTTCGATGCGATAGTCCGGCTCCTTGTTCATCTGGCCGTCGGTTGCGGTGAAGTAATACTGGATTACGCGATAGGAATACGCGCTCTTCTCGGCTTCCTTCGTGGGGGCCGGAGTGGCTTCCTTCGTGGGCGCAGGGGTCGGGTCGGGCGTCACGGCGTTTTCGTCCAGCAGATACTGCTGCGTTACGACGTCCGCATAGCCCTGTTCGAATTCCACGCCGTCAAACAGCGCGGTGCCGTACAGAGACATCAGCTTGTCCTGGAAGGCAGTCACGGCGATGATGGTCTGCTGGTTGTACGCGCCGGTCGCGTCGGTCTCGTCTTCCATCCAGCCCAGCTCCACAAGCCTTTCCTGTAGGGCAAGGATGCGCTCGGCCGAGGAGAACTCGTTGATGGGGCCGGCTTCCACAGTGGGCTGCGGGGCGGGGGTAGCCGTCGGCTCGGCGGTGGGCACGGGCGTAGGCTGCTCGGTCGGCTCCGCAGTCGCGGTCACGATATCCTTCACATAGATCACGCGGAAGCGATACGCCGCCGCCGGATCGGTAAACACATTGGTCAGCTCGTTGAATTCGCTCTCCGGCGCGAAGACATAGCCCTCATGCGCCGAGGCGGGGATCTCCAGCGTGAGCTCGGTCAGCTCCGTCGTATGGGTGGAGGTATCCTTCATATCGTAGTTCTTGTTCATCACGCCGTCGATGGCGGTGAAATAGAACTGCTCAAGCGTGTAGGTGTAAGTCACGGCCGGGGTCGGCTCGGCAGAGGGCTGCGCGGTGGGGCGCGGCGCGCCCGCGTCATACAGCCAGGTCTGCGTCAGCACATCGGCATAGCCGGTGGCCGAAACGTCGATCCCCTGCTCCTTGAGCGCTTTCTGGAAATAGGCCACGGCATAGCGGGTAGCGGTGTTGTAGGCGCCGGTCGCCTGCTCGGCTTCCAGCCAGCCCAGCTCCACAAGCCTTTGCTGCAGGCCGAGGATGGCGGCGGGGGAGGAATACTCCGTGATGGGGCCGGCGGGCAGCTCGGTCGGAGCCGGGCTTTCCGTCGGCGCGGGAGATTCGGTGGGCGCGGGGCTCTCGGTCGGCATGGGAGTGCGCTCCGGGTTCATGGGCGCGCCCATGTCGTTGAGCCAGCGCATGGTGGTCTCGTCGGCATAGCCGTTGGCCTTCACATTCGCGCCGTATACATCGCGGATATGCTTCTGGAAATAGGCCACGGCATAGCGGGTATCGTTGTCGTATTCGCCGCTGGCGGTCTCCGCCTCGAGCCAGCCCAGCTCGATCAGCCTCCACTGCAGCGCCTTGATCTCCGTCGCCGAAGAATCCGGGTTCACCGCGCCGGTAGCGGGGGTGGGGGTAGGCACGGGAGTCGGCGTAGCCTTGTCTACAATGTCGTCGTAGGCGTTGTAGTAGTCGTCCTTGCTGTTGTTGCCGGTGCCCTGCTCGCCCTGCCAGTCCAGCGGGATCTGCGTGGGCAGATTGCCGAAGGGATCGGCTGTAGGAGCGATGGTGGGCGCGGGGGTCGGCTCGGCCAGCGCGTTTGTCGGCTGCAGCGTGTTCACGATCGGCGGGATCGTCGCCAGGTTATTGTTGGTGATCCTGTCGGCGGCGTTGCGGCCGATGGCGGTCATGGCGATGAACACGCCGATGAGCAGCACCACGACGACCGCGGCGAAAATGCCGATCTGCTTTTTCAGGCTGCTCGGCTCGGGCTCTTCCTCGTGTTTTGCGGAGGACGCAGCCTTTTTCCTGCGCATCTGCACCACATACAGCGTGTTGCCCGCCTCAAAGAACGGGTGCCTCTTTTCGGGGTCCTCGGCGTTTTGCGCGCTTGCACGCAAAGATGCGAGCCCCTCGTTATAGCGCTCGTCCTCTCCGGGAACGACCTGCACCGAGCCGTCGGGCATGCGCTGGGCGCAGTCCTTGGGGAAGTATTCGCGGATGCGGGCCTTCGCGCGCCGGTTCACGTCCAGCGCAACGTATACGATGCCCGTCGCGTCCTGTCCAACGGCGCGGCCGATGAGCCAGGTGTCGCCCAGCATCGTGCCGGGGATGAGATGATCCTGCGGCACCACTACGGTAGAATCCCCGCCGCAGTTGGGGCATTTTGTCGCTCCGCCGGTATCGGCAAAGCAATACATACAGGTATTCTTGCCTCTGTCCTCCATGGGTCTCCCTCCTGATAAAAACGGTTTGTCGGTCAATTTCAGCGAATTTCGGCGATCAGGCTCAGCGCTTCCTTTGCCACGTTGGCCTGCACCTGTTCAATGGTGCCGTTTGCGTCGATCCTGCGCACGCGCTGCGGGTCGCCGTCGGCAAGGGCCTCGAACCCGCTGTATACGCGGGCGACGAAATCCTGCTTTTCCTGTTCGATGCGGTCCGGCGCGGTGGCGTTGAGCCTGCGCTGCATGGCCGTATGCGGGTCGATCTCAAACAGGAACGTGGCGTCCGGCATGGTTCCGTCCACTGCGTGCCGGTTGATTTCCATCACCATGTCGATCCCCAGACCGCGCCCCGCGCCCTGAAAGGCGACGGACGAATCCAGGAACCGGTCGCACAGAACGATCTCGCCGCGCTGCATCGCCGGGCGGATCGTATCGCGCACATGCTGCGCGCGCGATGCGGCGAACAGATACGCCTCGCACACATCGGTCATGCCCTTGTAGGCCGGGTCGAGCACCAGCGCGCGGATCGCCTCGCTGATGGGGCCTCCGCCGGGCTCTCTTGTTGTTTTGACGCGCCAGCCGCATGTTTTGAGCCATTCTGCCAAAATTTTCATCTGGGTCGATTTTCCGCACCCGTCCGAACCTTCAAAGCTCAGAAACAGGCCCTGTTCGCGCGGCAGATCTCCAAGCAAAATGTCGGCCAGCTCGTCCGTCGTCGCGGCGATGGCCGTCGCGCCGGCATTTTCCAGCTCCTCGCGGCTGCCGTAGCCGTATAGCACGCCCACCGCGTCGCAGCCCTGCGCCCTCGCACCTTCGATATCGAACTTTCTGTCGCCCACCATGCACACGCGCGTGCAGCCCTCGGGCGTCGCCGCGGCGATGAGCTTTTTCTTGTCCGCATTGTGGTCGGTCAGAGTGATGCCGCACACCGTGTCAAAATACGGCGCAAGCCCGAACAGATCCAGTATCTTTTCGGTGAACACCTGCGGCTTGCCCGTCGCAACGCCCAGCTTCACTCCGGCGCGCTTGAGCGCCTTCAGGATCGCCGGGATGCCCTCGTACACCTTGTTTTCGCTCCAGCCGATCCTGCTGAAGCGTTCCCTGTATTTTGCGGTGGCCAGCTCGGCGTCCTCGTCGCTCATGCCGTAAAAATGCATGAACGAATACTTCAGCGGCGGGCCGATGAATTTTTTCAGCTCTTCGTAAGGCGGCACTTCGCGGCCCATCTGCTCGAGCGCGTATCCGGCCGAACGGATAATCCCCTCTTCCGATTCGGTCAGCGTGCCGTCCAGATCAAACAATATGCAGTCGTAGCGCAATTGGAACGCCTCCGTATCCGTTTTGTTTTCCGTATCCAAAGCAACCTATATATCCAACATATTATTATACCAGTCCCCATTTGTTTTCGCAAGATACGCCGTTGCAGGCGGCCCGGAAAAGGGATATAATCACATAAGAACACAAAGGAGGTTTAATTATATGAAAAAGCAGCTTTGTCCGCAGGAACTTGCCCGGCGCATCGAACTCAATTTTACCCGCCTTTCCGAAGGCGATTACTACCAGATAGAAAACGTCTTCGCTCCCGCTGAATACGATTGGCCGGGCGACAAGGAGGGCCGCGCGCTGCTTGCGTTCATTTCCTTGTACAAGGCCACCGGCAAAAAGATCCCCTGCATGGAAGAGATGCTTGCCCTCATGCCCGTGAAGCTGAACGAAAAGGGCTACATCGGCAAGGCGGAAGACGAGATCGTCATCGAACAGCAGCTCTCCGGCCATTCGTGGCTGCTGCGCGGCCTGTGCGAGCATTACGAGCAGTTCGGCGATGCATTCTCCCTCCACGCGCTCAAAACCGTTACCGAAAACCTCTTCCTGCCCACGCGCGGCATCTACAGCGAATACCCCGTCAACCGCGAAAATACCGATGTCGGCGGTGTGAGCGGCACGGAACTGGGCATGAGCGGCCGCTGGCTGCTCTCTACCGACGTCGGCTGCGCGTTCATGTCCGTCGACGGCCTCTCCCACGTCTACCAGGTCACCAAAGACCCGCGCATCAAGGAGCTTCTGGACGAAATGATCGGCGTGTACCTTTCCATTGATAAGCTCGCCCTGCGCGTGCAGACCCACTGCACCCTCACCGCCGCGCGCGGCATGATGCGTATGTACAGCCACACGGCCGACGAGCGCTATCTTTCCGGCGCGAAGGAGCTGTACGACCTGTACGTGAACCACGGCGGCGTGACCTACACCTACCAGAACATGAACTGGTGGGGCAGGCCCGATACCTGGACCGAGCCCTGCGCCATCGTGGATTCGCTCATGCTGGCCCTGCAGCTGTACAAGGTCACCGGCGAGGAGCATTATCGCAATTTCGCCGCGCGCGTGTACCACAACGGCTTCTCCACCTTGCAGCGCGCCAACGGCGGCGCGGGCACGGATACCGTCGTCGCCCCCGGCAGCCCGTGGACGTACCTGAAGTCCGACATGTACGAAGCCTACTTCTGCTGCACGATGCGCCTGTCCGAGGGCCTCTGGTTCATTAACGAACACAAGGACCTGCTCTGGGCCGAGTGCGCCGGCGCGCCGGTCAAAAACGAAAACGGCGTGTATATGGACGGCGATATCGTCTATGCCGAGGTGACCGGCGGCGGCGAGGAATACGCCGAATCGTTCGTCGAAGTTGACGGCCATAAGCTCTGTCCCATCGTGAAGTATTTCCGCCTTCCGCGCGAGGTCATGGAAAGCACCGTCCAGCAGATCGTCTTCGTGTGAGGTACGGGGCGGGCAGTGCCCGCAAACAATAGCTGCCGCCGGGCGGCCAGTGGCCGCAGACATTTGCTGCCGCCGGACAGAGCATATGCTCTACTTTTTCATTACGCAAGGCTGGCCCGCACTGTAAGTGCAGCCAGCCTTCTTCTTTATACCGCTTTGTTTAATCCCCCCAATATGGGATTCTTAAGGGACGATGTCCCTTAAGCGGGGTCTTAGGGGCGGCGCCCCTAACGTACTCCCGTTCTCCTGTGGCTTGTGAAAATTCGGGAAAATGCACGCATTACGTTGCGTGTGAGCGGCTCTTGTGGTACAATAGCACCATATGAGAAAAGGGGGAATGGGCGTGGAATTCAAACTGCATTCCAATTACCAGCCGCGCGGAGACCAGCCGCAGGCGATCGAAGCGCTGTGCGAAGGGATCCGCGAAGGCCAGCAGCACCAGGTGCTTCTGGGCGTCACCGGCTCGGGCAAGACCTTCACCATGGCCAATATCATCGCCAAAACGCAGCGGCCCGCGCTCATCATCGCCCATAACAAGACCCTCGCCGCCCAGCTCGCATCCGAATTCCGCGAGTTCTTCCCGGAAAACGCCGTGGGCTATTTCGTTTCCTATTACGATTATTACCAGCCCGAATCCTATATCCCCTCCACCGATACCTTCATCGAAAAGGACGCCTCCATCAACGATGAGATCGACCGCATGCGCCACAGCGCAACGGCCTGGCTGGAGGAGCGGCGCGACGTCATCATCGTCGCCTCGGTCAGCTGTATTTACGGTCTGGGCGACCCGAGCGAATATCAGGGCCTGTCCGTCTCTTTGCGCGAAGGCGGCGAGATGGACCGCGACGAGCTGCTCGAAAAACTGGTGGATATGCAGTTCACCCGCAACGATTTCGATTTCGACCGCGCCACCTTCCGCGTGCGCGGCGATATCGTGGATATCATGCCCGCCAACAGCGAAAAGACCGCCCTGCGCGTGGAGTTTTTCGGCTCCGAGATCGACCGCATCACCGAGATCGATACCACCACCGGCACAGGCATCCGCAAACTCAGCCATGTGCAGATCTTTCCCGCCTCGCACTATGCCACCAGCCGCGATAAGATGGAAAAATGCATCGGCCAGATCGAAGAGGACCTGCGCCTGCGCCTGAAGGAGCTGCGCGACGACGAACGCCTGCTGGAGGCCCAGCGGCTTGAGCAGCGCACCCGCTACGATATCGAAATGATGCGCGAGATCGGCTACTGCAGCGGCATCGAGAACTATTCCCGCTATTTTGACGGCCGCAGCGCGGGCGAACCGCCCTTCACTCTGCTCGATTATTTCCCCAAGGATATGCTCGTCTTTATCGATGAGAGCCATGTCACCGTGCCGCAGGTGCGCGCCATGTATAATGGAGATTTTGCGCGCAAAACTTCCCTTGTCGATTACGGCTTCCGTCTGCCCGCCGCGTTCGATAACCGGCCGCTCAGGTTCCACGAATTTGAGGAAAAAGTGGGGCAGACCGTCTATGTTTCGGCTACGCCCGGCCCTTATGAAATGGAGCGCGCCTCTCAGGTTGTGGAGCAGATCATCCGCCCCACCGGTCTGATCGACCCGGAGATCATCGTCCGCCCCGCCACCGGTCAGGTGGACGATCTGCTCGGCGAGATCCGTAAATGTACAGAAAACGACCAGCGCGTGCTGGTCACCACGCTCACCAAGCGCATGGCCGAAAGCCTGACGGCGTATCTGCGCGAGATGGGCGTGAAGGTGGAATACCTGCACAGCGATATCGAAACGCTGGAGCGCACGCGGCTCATCCGCTCGCTGCGCCTTGGCGAGTTCGACGTGCTCGTTGGCATCAACCTCCTGCGCGAGGGCCTCGATATGCCCGAAGTCGCGCTCGTCGCCATTCTGGACGCCGACAAAGAGGGCTTTCTGCGCTCCGAGACCAGCCTTGTACAAACCATCGGCCGCGCCGCGCGCAATGTGGACGGTCGGGTCATCATGTATGCCGACGGCCCGACCGACAGCATGATGCGCGCCATCGGCGAGACCAACCGCCGCCGCGCCATCCAGCAGGCCTATAACGAGGAGCACGGCATCGTACCGCAGACCGTGCGCACCGCCGTGCGCGAGCTCATGGAGGTCTCTACCCGGCTTGATGCGGGCGAGGCCGTCGACGGGCTTTCCGACGACGAAAAGCGCATGGCCATCGAGCGGCTGGAAGAGCGCATGCTCGCCGCCGCCGCCGAGCTCGATTTCGAAAAGGCCGCCAAGCTGCGCGATCAGATCCTACAGCTCAAGGGCGAAGCGCCCATGGCCACAGGCGAAAAATCGCGCAAATCCCGCCGCAAGCGCGAACGCACCCGTAAGTGACGGGGAACGTTGGGGGCTGCTCGCCCCTACACCCTGCCAAAGGGGCTCCGCCCCTCTGGACACCCCGGCAGGGGGAATGATTCCCCCTGCACCCCTCAAATAGGGGAAAGTTCTGACATGGCGGCTCGATATAGTATCCTCATATATGGGATTCCCACGGGATGAATCCCCTTGGCTGAAAGATAAGGAGTTAACACAGTGAACAACCGCATCATCATCAAAGGCGCGAGGGAGCATAACCTCAAAAACGTGGATCTGGAGCTCCCGCGCGATAAACTCATCGTCATGACCGGCCTCTCCGGCAGTGGCAAGTCCTCCCTCGCGTTCGATACCATCTTCGCCGAGGGCCAGCGCCGCTATGTCGAATCGCTCTCGTCCTATGCCCGCCAGTTCTTGGGCCAGATGGACAAGCCCGACGTGGATTATATCGACGGCCTCTCCCCGGCCATTTCCATCGACCAGAAGACCACCAGCCGCAACCCGCGCTCCACAGTGGGTACCGTGACCGAAATTTACGATTACCTGCGCCTGCTCTATGCGCGCGTGGGCACGCCGCACTGCCCGGAATGCGGGCGCGAGATCACCCAGCAGACGGTGGACCAGATCGTAGACCAGGTGCAGGCTCTGCCCGAGCGCACGCGCATCCAGGTGCTCGCGCCGGTCATCCGCGGCCGCAAGGGCGAGTACCGCCAGCTGCTGGAGGATATGCTCAAGCAGGGCTTCATGCGCGCGCGCATCGACGGCAAAATGTGCGAGCTGGAGGAGCCGCCCAAGATCGCCAAAAACAACAAGCATACCATCGAGATCGTGGTCGACCGCCTGGCCGTGCGCGCCGATATGCAAAAGCGCCTCACCGATTCGCTCGAAACGGCCATGAAGCTGGCCGGCGGCCTCGTCGTCATCAATGTCCTCGCGCGCGAGGAAGGCGAGCAGGAGCAGGACATGCTCTTTTCCCAGAACTACGCCTGCCCGGATTGCGGCATCTCCATCGAAGAGCTCACCCCGCGCATGTTCTCCTTCAATAACCCTTATGGCGCGTGTCCCACCTGTTCGGGCCTCGGCACGCTCATGAAGTTCGATCCGGCCATCGTCATTCCGGACAGGAGCCTGAGCCTGAACGGCGGCGCGATCGCCGTTTCCAACTGGTCCAAATCCGGCGATGAGGACACCATGTCCCACATGATCCTCGCCGCGCTGGCTAAGCATTACGAGTTCTCGCTCGACACCCCCATCAAAGACCTGCCCGAGAGCATCGAGGATATCCTGCTCTACGGCACAAAGGGTCAGAAGATCAAGATCGCCTACGAGCGCGAATCCGGCCGGGGCGAATTCATGGCCCCCTTTGAAGGCATCATCACCAATCTGGAGCGCCGCTATCGCGAAACGCAGAGCGAGGGCGTGAAGGAATACCTCGAAGCCTGCATGAGCGCCACGCCCTGCCCGGCCTGCAACGGCCAGAGGCTGAAGAGGGAAGCTCTCGCCGTCACCGTCGGCGGCATTTCCATTGCGCAAATGTGCGAAATGCCCGTCGCGCAGGCGCGCGAATTCGTGAAAAACCTCAAGCTTTCCGAGAAAAACGCCATGATCGCCGGCCAGATCCTGCGCGAGATCGACAGCCGCCTCGGCTTCCTGAACGATGTCGGCCTGTCCTATCTCACTCTGTCCCGCGCCGCGGCCACCCTTTCCGGCGGCGAGGCGCAGCGCATCCGGCTGGCGACCCAGATCGGCTCCAGCCTCATGGGCGTGCTCTATATTCTGGACGAACCGAGCATCGGCCTGCACCAGCGCGATAACCAGAAGCTGCTGGGCACCCTTCGCCATCTGCGAGATCTGGGCAACACCCTCGTCGTCGTCGAGCACGATGAGGAGACCATGCGCGCGGCGGACCATCTGGTCGATATCGGCCCCGGCGCAGGCGAAAACGGCGGCCGCATCATCGCCTCCGGCACGGTCGAGGATATCATCAACGAGCCCGAATCCATCACCGGCGCGTTCCTCTCCGGCCGGCGCAAGGTAGCCGTGCCCGAAAAGAGGCGCACGCCCACCGGCTGGCTCAAGATCCGGAACGCGCGCGCGAACAACCTCAAGGGCATCGACGTCAAGTTCCCTCTCGGCGTCATCACCTGCGTCACCGGCGTTTCCGGCAGCGGCAAATCCTCCCTCGTGAACGAGATCCTCTTCAAACGCCTTTCGCACGATCTGAATCGCTCCCGCCTGCGCGCCGGTGCGCACGACGGCGTCGATGGCATCGAGCAGCTCGATAAGATCATCGCGATCGATCAGTCGCCCATCGGCCGCTCCCCGCGCTCCAACCCCGCCACCTATACCGGCGTGTTCGATCTCATCCGCGATGTCTTCGCCGCCACGACCGACGCCAAGACCCGCGGCTACAAGCCCAACCGCTTCTCCTTCAACGTAAAGGGCGGCCGCTGCGAGGCCTGCGCGGGCGACGGCATTCTGAAGATCGAGATGCATTTCCTGCCCGACGTCTACGTGCCCTGCGATGTGTGCAAGGGCAAGCGCTATAACCGCGAAACGCTGGAGGTGCGCTACAAGGGCAAGAATATCTTCGAAGTGCTGGACATGACCGTCAACGAGGCGGTGGAGTTCTTCGCACCGCTTCCGCGCATCGCCACCAAGCTGCAGACGCTCAAGGACGTGGGCCTTGGCTATATCAAGATCGGCCAGCCCTCCACCACGCTTTCCGGCGGCGAGGCCCAGCGCATCAAGCTGGCCACCGAGCTCAGCCGCAAGGCCACCGGCCGCACGCTCTATGTGCTGGACGAGCCCACCACCGGCCTGCACATGGCCGATGTGCAGCAGCTCGATTCCGTTTTGCAGAAGCTCGCCGACGCGGGCAACACCCTCGTCGTCATCGAGCATAACCTCGATGTCATCAAGACCGCCGACCATATCATCGATATGGGCCCCGAGGGCGGCGATCAGGGCGGCACCGTCATCGCCGAGGGTACGCCCGAGCAGGTTGCTGAAATGGAGGGCAGCTATACCGGCCTCTATCTCAAGCCTTATTTGCGATAGGATGCGTTGGAACCCCCTTTTCTTTTGAAAAAGAAAAGGGGGTTCCAAACCTCCCCGAAGAGAAATCAATTTGGGTCATGATTTTGAACGAAGAGTGTCGCGTGATAAGCCTTTTACAGGGAAAAATCACAGTCGCTCATAAAAAGCCCGGCCTGCATCATGTCTGCAGACCGGACTTTTTTATATCAACCTCAAAAAGATGGGATTCTCAAGGGAGAGGTGGCAAACCTAAAGGTTTGCCAGTCCGGCTAAAGCCGGACAGAAGAATAGTAAGATACAGCAGCCTGTGTTAGAAATTTTGTGTCAGCTTGTATTCTTTCCCCAATATGGGATTCTCAAGGGACATTGTCCCTTGAGCAGGGTTTCAGGGGCGGAGCCCCTGACGTCCTCCCTTGAGCAGGGTCTCAGGGGCAGCGCCCCTGACAATTCCTGTTCCGGCTCGTTACTTCTTGCGGAACACCCACAGCTTTCCCGTAATGTAGTTCACAATGATGACCACCACGTTCGCCAGCACCTTTGCGATCATCTCGTCCATGCCGATACCAAACACGCATGCGTTTACCATGCCGATATCCAACACCATGGCGAACACGCGTGCAAGCGCGAACTGCACGGCCTCTTTCCAGACCAGCTTCGCCTCCCAGGAGCGGCTCTTGAACACGTACCGCTTGTTTGCAAAAAACGCGAACACGATGCTCAGCACGTTTGCGATCACGTTTGCCGCCGTCAGCCACAGTGCGGATTCCGCTCTGCTCCTGGTCAGCAGCGCAAACGCGCCGATGTTCACCAGCGTCGTCATTACGCCTACAATCCCGTATACGATCAGCTCGCGCAGCGCGTCGCTGTTCAGCAATGCAGTTAACCTTTTGATCATTCCTTACTCCTTTTCCACCGCGATCGCACGCCCCGTGCGCAGATGGCACAGATACGCCTCCGCCACCGGAACGCCGGTGATCTCCTCCAGCGCGCGCCGGTACAGCCTCAGCTGCGGCGCATAGCGGCCCAGCAGTTCTTCCTCGTCGTCCACGCGGTCGGTCTTGTAATCAAGCAGTATCCACTTGCCCTTTTCCATAAAGCAGCAGTCGATCACGCCCTGCACCAGCACGAACGTGTCCGGCGCGCCCTCGCCGATGGCCTCTTTGGCCTTCATCCGCAGGTTGAACGCCCATTCGCGCCGCATTTCCTGCGCTTCGATCGCCCTCTGGCCGATCCCGCTTTCCAGAAACCGCACCAGCATGTCGATGCGGATGCTTTCGCGCTCCTCGCGCGAAAACACGCCCTTGTACGCCAGCATATCCAGCTGCTGCCGGACGGCCGCCCGCAGCACGTCTCCGCCAAAATGGCGCAGCGCGCCCAGATCGAGCATGCACAGCGCGTTGTGCGTGGCCGTGCCGCGCTCGAGCGCCCTGCGGGAAACCCCGCCCAGAAACTCCGGCATTTCCTCCGGCGGCTGTCGCTCCGCCGGGCCGAGCACCTGCCGCGCCATGGAAGTGACCGTCAGCTTGAGCGGGCTGAGCGTCTCGCTCGCATAGGGGTACACCCATGCGTACGCCTCGTCCAGCACCTTGGATTCCGCCGTCTTTCCCTCGGAAAGGATCCTGTCCAGCGCATCGGTGGGGGAGAGCGCGCCCTCCGCGGGGCGCGCCGCGCCGGGCACGCCAGCGGGCGCCTGCTTTTGCAAAATCACGCTGCCGTCATCCTCGCCGCCCATCAGCGCAGGCACGCACGGGCAGATCGCGTCCAGCCATGTCTTGATTCGCCGGATATCCGCGCTTCCGTATCGCCAGCGGCGCATGGCGGCCGCGGGCTCCTTCACGCGCCCGACGAGGATCAGCCTGTCGGATGCCCTCGTCATCAGCACGTATAAAAGCCGCAGCTCCTCGTTGATCGTCTCCAAATTTTCTAAGCTGCGCACGGCCTTGCTCAGCACGGTATCGCGCCGCGTGCCCAAAGCCGGGTCGCGCAGCTCCATGCTCCAGCCCAGATCCCGGTGTGCTGCCAGCTCTCCGCGCGCAGCCCTGCGCGTGAAATCGCGCTCGCACTGCACGCCGAACACGATGGGAAACTCCAGCCCCTTCGATTTGTGCGCTGTCATCAGCCGCACCACGTCGTCGCCCTCGCCCAAAGGCTGCGCTTCGCCGTAATCCGCCGCGCCGCCGCCGGGCATCTTAAAGCTGTCCAGAAAGCCGGCAAGCCCGCCCGTGTGGCTCTCTCCCCAGCGCGCGGCCATGTCGCACAGCATGTCCAGGTTCGCCCTGCGCCTTTCGCAGCCCGCCAGAGCGCCGACATAGGCCATAAACCCCGTCTCACGCAGAAAGCGGTCCAGGAACACATCCAGCGGCAGATGCCTTGCCAGCATGCGCCATTTGCTCAGCGCATACAAAAAATCCTGCAGCCGCAGGCCCAGCTCGTCGCCGTCCTGCGCCTTTTTCTCCACTGCGTCGCGGAAGCTGTCCTTCGGGCATGCGATACGGATCTGCGCCACGTCCTCCGGCGTGAATCCGAAGCACGGGCTGAGCAGCGCGGCCAGTAGGTCGTTGTCCCGCCGTCCGTTGTCGATCAGCGAAAGCATTGCCAGCACATGGCGGATCTCCATGCTCTCAGCATATCCTCCGCCCGTATCCGCAAAACAGGGCACGCCCTCGGCCTCAAGGATGTCCCGCACCGAAAGCAGCCGCTCCCGCGTGCGCGAGAGGATCACGATATCGCGGTAGCGAACAGGCCTCGTCCCGCCAATGGCCGCGTCGTACATGGGCGTTCCCACCAGCTGAGCGATCCGCCTTGCGATGAACAGCCCTTCCCGCACCGCTGCGTCGGAAGGCGCGTTTTCTTCTTCATCGCCTTCGGGCTCGTTTTCGGCGCGCAGCAAAGCCAGCTCCACCGGAGGATCCTCATCCGGCCAGAGCGCGCCGGGGTACAGGTATTCGTCCTGCGTGTAATCGATCTCCGAGCCCGCCAAGTGCAGCGCCTTGTCGAACACGCGGTTGGTAAAGTTCAGTATCCGCGCGCGGGAGCGGAAATTCCGGTTGAGCAAAATCAGCTGCCCGCCATCTTTTGCGGAAAACGCCTTCTGCTTTGCGATAAACAGGCTCGGCTCCGCAAGCCGGAACCGGTAGATGGACTGCTTCACATCGCCCACCATGAACAGCCGCCCGGGCCTTGCCGTCAGGCGGATGAGCGCATCCTGCATATCGGAAATATCCTGGTATTCGTCCACGAACACGGCGTCGTACCGGCCCGAGACCGACGCGGCCACAGCCGGGTCGCGCATCGCGCGCATGGCCCGCTGCTCCAGATCGGCGTAGTCGTACGCCGCGCGCGCATCCTTCTCCGCCTCTAAGATTTCGTGCATTTTCAGCACGATCTCGCCCAGCACGCGCAGCGCGCTCTTGTTCAGCGCCATGTCCGCCTGCGCGCGCTCCGGGTCGGACAAAGCCTTTTCCGCCTTGCCGATGCGGTCGGCCGCGCCCTTGCGCAGGGCCTTCGCCTCTTCCAGCAGCTCCTCGTCGCATTTTCCGCGCCCGGGCCTCGTCTGGCTGAAGGATGCAAGCTCGGCCTTCAGGGCCGCGCCGTCTTTTTTCAGAGCCTCGCCGATCCATTCCGCGTCCTGTTCGATCGCCGCGGCATAGTGCGCCGGCCCGTTGGGCCGCATGCAGATCGCGTGCGCCTGCCTGTACAGGGCCTCGGCCTCGCGCAGAAGAGCCTTCGCATCCTGTTCCAGAATTTCGCAGCAGCGCAGAACCTGCGCCTCGCCGTCGCTGCGCTCGATCGCCTCCTGCAGCCATTGCCACGGATCGGGCCTGTTGCGCGCAAAACGATACAGCTCGCCGGCCATTTCGGCCACGGCACGCGCATCACGCCCGCAGGTCAGGCGTTCCAGCCCCTCGCCGCCCTTTGCGTAAATCTCGTCCATCGCCTCGCGCAGCGCGCCGGAGGCCAGCTTGTCCGCCTCGGCCGTTTCCATGATGCGGAACGCCGGGTCGACCCCGGCCGCTTCGAACCGTTCCCGCATCAGCGACGAGCAGAACGAATGCAGCGTGCCGATGGCGGCCATGGGCAGCTTGTCCAGCTGGTCGCGGAATCTCTCGCTCTCGCCCGCCAGCTCTTCCAGCCGCTTTTGCAGCTTTGCCCTCATGTCGGAAGCCGCCGCCCTTGTAAATGTAACGATGAGCAGCTGGTCGATATCCATGCCCTCTTCGATCAGCGCAAGCACGCGCGCAACGAGCACCGTGGTCTTGCCCGAGCCCGCCGCTGCGGAAACGAGCAGATCGCTCCCGCGCGCTTCGATGGCTTGCTGCTGCTGCTGCGTAAACTTCGGCATGTTCCGACCTCCTTGCGTGCAGGGGATGCCGGGGGCTTCTCGCCCCCGGGCCCCTCGGCAAAGGGAATGATTCCCTTTGCAAACCTCTGTATGGGAATAGTAATAGATACGCCGGTATAAAAATACATCCAAATGATGGGATTCTTATGGGATGAAATCCCTTGAGCAGGGGTGCAGGGGACGGAGTCCCTGCCGTATCCCGTGGCAGCGCCCCCGCCGCACTTTTGATGAAAAACGGGGCTGTGCCGTGAACGGCACAGCCCCGAAAGCATTTGCGTAGGAATTATTCCTCGGCGTAGCAGCGGGCGTAGTTGATCACGTCGCCCAGCTGACGGTTGTATGGACGGAACACGAAGGAGAAGCTGACCGGCTCGTTGAGATAGAGCTTGTACATCTCCTGCGGCTCCGGACCGCAGATGTTGGAGCCCACGCCGTGCTGACGATAGTCCAGCGACAGGATGGTCGCGCCTTCGGCCTCGAGCTCGTAGGTGTGCTTCGCTTCGTCCAGCGCCTTGTCGGTGTATTCATGCGCGGTGAAGGAGAAGCCGGCGTCCTTGTAGGTGTTCTCGCCGATGACGAGGAAGCCCTTGCCCAGGATGTCGGTCACAGCCAGAGCGCGCACGCCGCCGCGGGCGCCGTTCTCCTGCGGACGCACATAGGGCTCGTGCAGGTCGGCCACCATCGCGCGATACTGGCCCAGCATGGCGCTGGTCGCCATATCCGGGTAGTTCTCGTGCGGGCCCTTGCCGTACCAGAACACGCGGTCGTATTCCACCGGCAGGCGCAGCTGCACGCCCAGCTTGGGCAGCACAGGCATGTTCGCGTTCAGCGGTTCCACATGCATGCTCAGGCGGATATCGCCGTTGCCGTAGATGCGGTAGGTGGTGGTGGTGCGGATGTACGGATTGAGGATGTACGGCGCATGCACGCAGGTGACCTTCACTTCGGCGCAGGAGGGGTTGACCAGGCCAACTTCCATCTCCTCCACGCGGCTCTGCAGCTTGTCCATGCCCCAGCGGTTCCACTTTTCCTTGATGCGCACGTCGTTGTCGCACGGAGCGCGCCAGATGTTGAACCTCGGGCCCTCTTCAATCAGTTCTGCGCCGGCGCTGACCCAGGAGATCATCTGGCCGGTCACGCAGTCAAACAGCACTTCGAAATCTTCGCCTGCGACGGAGATGCTGTCGCCGTCGTCGTCGATCTCAACTTCGGCCATGTTCGCGCACGGATACTTGTGCACATGCGCCTCGGTGGAGAGCATCAGCTGGCTGCGGGAAACTTCGTAGCCGGCGTCGCACCACAGGGTCTCTTCGGCCTCGGTCAGAACGATCTCGACATAGGCTTCGCCCATCTTCGGACGGCGGTAGCCCAGCTCGATGGTCTTTTCGCCGTGGGAGGGCACGCCGCTCAGGTCGATATCGCCGCCGCACAGCCTCTCGCCTTCGCAGATGAGGGACCAGGTCGCCTTATAGCGGCCCAGGCACACGAAGTCGAGCATGTTCTGCACCTTGATGATGCCGTTTGCTTCGTCCACCCAGCTGAAGCGGGCGGGTTCGAGCACCTTCTTGTACTCGATCAGGCCGGTGTGCGGGGTGCGGTCCGGATAGCACAGCGCGTCAACGCAGAAGTTGCCGTCGTTGGGCTTGTCGCCGAAATCGCCGCCGTAGGCGTAATATTCTTCGCCGTCTTCGGTTTCACACAGCATGCCGTGGTCGACCCACTCCCAGATGCAGCCGCCGATCAGGCGCTTGGAGGCATAGAACTCGTCCCAGTATTCCTTGATGGAGCCGGGGCCAAGGCCCATGGCGTGCGCGTATTCGCACATATAGAACGGCTGCGGCTTGTCGGAAAGGCCCTCTTCGTGCACCTTTTCGACCGGCCAGTACATGACGGATTCGATATCGGTGGTCTTGAGCTCGTGGTCGCCCTCATAGTGGATCGGGCGGCTGTTGTCGATCTCCAGGATGGCGTCCTTCATGTGCTGATGGTTCACGCCATAGCCGGATTCGTTGCCCAGAGACCAGATGATGATGGAGGCGTGGTTGCGGTCACGGCCGACCATGCGCACCGCGCGGTCCACATAAGCGTCCTTCCATTCGGGCGCGTAGGAGAGATAATTGCCATAGAAATCGTCCGGGATCTTGCGCATGCCGTTCGCGTCGCGCTGCGGCTTGGCGAAATCGGTCTGCGTCCAGCCGGGGATCATCATGCCGTGGCATTCCAGGTCGGCCTCGTCGATGACATACAGGCCGTACTTGTCGCACAGGCTCAGCCAGCGCGGATCGTTCGGATAATGAGAAGTACGCACGGTGTTGATATTGTGCTTCTTCATCATCTCGATATCGAGGATCATCTTGTCGATGGGGGTCACATGGCCGAGCTCGCTGTCGGTATCGTGCCTGTTCACGCCCTTGAGCTTGATCGTACGGCCGTTTACCCACAGCGCGCTTTCCTTGATTTCGACCTTCTTGAAGCCGATGTCCACCTTGTTGAATTCAATAGCGGTGCCGCCGTTTTCCAGGATGACCAGCAGGCTGTACAGCTCGGGGGTCTCGGCGGTCCACTTCTTGCAGCCCGGCACGGTGAAATTCAGCTTCGCGTCGGCAGCGGCGGCCACGGTCTTCTCTTCCACGACTTCGCCGTCCTTGAGCAGGCGCGCCTTGATCACGGCGTTGGAAACGTCGCCGATCACGTTGAATTCGCAGTTGAGGATGCCGTCGGTGTAGGTCTCGTCCAGCGTTGCGTCGGCAATGATGTCGCGCACATGGGTCTTGGGGGTGCCCAGCAGATACACATCGCGGAAGATGCCGCTCAGGCGCCACATATCCTGGTCCTCCAGATAGGAGCCGTCAGACCACTTGTACACCTTCACAGCCACGATGTTCTCGCCCTGCTCCACCAGCTCTGTGATGTCGAACTCGGCGGGCATGTGCGGAACCTTGCTGAAGCCGGCCAGCTTGCCGTTTACCCATACGTAGTACGCGGAATCCACGCCGTCAAAGTTGATGGTCACGCGGCGGTTATCCCAGTTGTGGGGCAGGAAGAACGCGCGGCGATAGATGCCCACGGGAGTGATGTCCGGCACGTGCGGCGGATCGCACGGGATCGGATACTGCACATTGCAGTACTGCGGAATGTCGTAGCCGTGCATCTGCCAGTTGCTCGGCACGTCCAGCTTGTCCCATTCCATCTCGTCCACATAGTATTCCGGGTCCATGAAATCTTCCGGGGTCACGCCGTCCGGGCAATACAGGAAATCCCAGCGGCCGTTGAGCAGCCTGTACATTTCGGAAAGGCCGCGGTCGCCGATCATCGCAGTGGCTTCGCACTGGAAGGGGAAGATGGAAGCGCGGGGCGCTTCACGGTTGATCTGGAGCACAGCGGGGTTCTGCCAATCCGGCAGAGGACGCTTTGCCATGGTGGGTTCCTCCTTTTTTTATATCTGTCGATTTTGTTCAAGGAAGTCCAAAGTCCAACAAATATAGTATAGCAAAAAAACGCCGTTTTGCAACGGCGTTTTTTCCTTTTTTGATGAAGTTGCGAACCTGCCGCTCCATTGCGGCGCGTGCGGGATCGCATCGCCCGGCCGCACGCCTGCGCATGGGAGAACGGCTTTGGCCGCCCGCATGCAGGATCTGTCCGAACGACTATGCTTTTTCCGTAAGCGGCGCGGCGTCCGGTCTCAGTTTGCCTCCGCCCGCGTGAACGTACACGTCCAGCATCCGCCGGCCGCGCTCTCGGCCTGCGCAAGGATCAGCGCCCACATTGGCTTTCCGCCTTCGCATGGCACTTCCTCCACGCTCGCGTGCGTCGGCCCGTCCCATTCCATATACGCGTTCCCGATCCGCGCCCTCGGCGCGCCCACGGCCAGAACCGGCTGCTTTTCGGATACAAAGCGCAAACGGCTGTACCTGCGCACGCCCGCGTAATCAAACGCGTCCAGAAGCCGCACCGTCTGCCCCTGGTTGGTCAGCATTACCGTGCGCTGCCACGAGGAGAGCGACGCATCCAGCGGGTACGACGGCGCGATGTCCATCGAAATGGTGGGGAAGCCCTCCTCACGCACGGAGACATCCCTGCAGGACAGGCGCGCCTGCCCCTTGCCGTCCGGCTCGGGCAGCGAACGGCCTTCGGCCCCGCACGGCGCATAGCTCAATACGGGCTCGCCGTCTAAAAACAGCGCCAGCGCGCCGGCTTGCAGCGCGGCATAAAAGCCCTTTCCGTGCGGCCGCGCGGCAAAGAACTGCAGCCCCTGCACCACGGCGATGGGCTCCGGCGGCATGTTTCCGCCGTCCTTTTCCAGAGAAGGCCTCCACAGCGCGCTTAAAAGCCGCGCGGTGATGTTCTCGTCCGCCCTGTCCGCGCGCGGCGATTCGCTCTCGCGCTCGATCCTATCCAGCTTCGCGCCCAGAGAGCACAGCGCATCGTCGTCAAACGCCGCGCCGATCCGGTACAGATCCTCCCCGTACAGCCCGGGCCGCATGCAGCTCTTTTCGTCTGCGAAATATTCGCCCGCGATGTGCAGATGCACGGGCAGGCGCATTTCTGCCGCCAGCGAGTCGTCCGAGCGCAGCCCGCTCTGCCCGGCGCAGGCCAGATCGGCCAGCAGCACGCCGTCGGCGATGGCGCACGCGCTTCTTGTCCACCCGGCAAGGCCGTCCCTTTGCAGCGCGGCGAGGATCCAGCCTCCGCTCACGCAGCGGTCGGCGATGCGCAGCGCGTTCTTCAGCCGCAGCCAGCGTATGGACTCGTCCTGCGGCACGATCAGACACGCTGCGATCATCGCACGCGCGAATTCAGGCGCGTCCGTGCGCCGCAGCGCCGCCTCGCAGCAGGCCGGGTCGTCCAGATAGCGCAGCACGCGCGCCTCGCACGCCTGATACATGCCCTGCCTCAACCCGATCGCGTATTCCTCCAGCGCATTTTCCAGCAGCACCGCCGCCCATGCGAGCAGCTCGGCCGTCTGCGCGGCGAAAAGATCCGGCATGGTCTGCAGCGCAGGCGCATGCCGCCGCCCGGCCGCGTTCCAGCCCGGCTCCGAAAGGATGCGGAAGATCAGCTCCGCCGCCGCGGGCAAATACCTCCCGCGCTGGTGCACAGCCTCGCCAAGACACAGCGCCGCAAGCGCAGTCCGGTTTTGCTGCCGCATTTCGTTATACCGGTTCGGCGAACCCAGCCAGTCGGCCAGCGCGGGCGCATGCGCCCCGGCCTTCAGCGCCTTTTCCGCGCGCGAAAGGAACCTGTCCACCGTAAAGGAGGGCAGGCGGGGCAAATCGCTCCTGCGGAACAGCTGAAAATCCTGCGCCGGCAGCAGCGCCGTCACCATGGCTTCAAAATGAGATGCGATCATGCTTATTCAACTCCTGACATAGAGGGCGAAAAACCGGTATGGGATACGGGGGTGGGGGCTCTGCCCCCTGCGCCCCCGTTGCGCCGGGGCTGCGGCCCCGGCGCCCAGCCGGAGAGGGCTGCGCCCCCTCCGGACCTTCCCCATGAACAATACTCCGGTATGCTCCGCATACCGACGCGCGGCCGTCCGGCAAACCTTTCGGTTTACCTCCCGAACCGCGCTCAGCCAGAGGGGCTCGCCCCGCTGGAGTCCCCTCATGCCGGGGACCGCGTCCCCAGCACCCCAGTAACGGCCGGCGGTAGTGTTTTCCGC
>JAFQGN010000351.1 GCA_017398245.1 Clostridia bacterium
AAGTGACCGAAGAGCTGGTGAACACTTCCTTCTTCTATGATTTCTTCTCAAAAAACAACATACTCGCCTCTCTCGTCGAGAGTGTGTTTTAAGAGCTTTTTGCGAGTACCCTTTTATTTGGAAAAAGTAAATGGTTCTCGCGCTCTCCGAAAAGAAACCTGCATTGAGGTTATGCTGTTCTGTCGAAAAGACAGCCCGCAGCAATGTGCGGTCGGCACGGCTGGCTGGGTGACGGAGAGTGGTATTTTGCGAGGGGTGCTTTTCTTTCGAAAAATAAATGTACCCCTCGCGCTCCCCGAAAAGAAACCTGTATGGGGTATTATTTAACTATCGGTAAGTTTGGCGGCAGTAATTGTCTGTCGGCACTACCAACCTTTAGGAAAAGGTCTCCCCCGAACTCCCTCTAAAAAGAAACCACTTTGGGATTTATAATTTTCGCGCAATGCGTTTCTGTTGCCAGTAACTCATTCTTGTAAACATTTAAAGTGCTTCATTTCGATCTGTAAAAGCTTTCCCCATATTGGTTTCTTTCGGAGGGGTGCGGGGAACCCTTTCTTTCTCAAAAGAAAGGGTTCTCCGCAATAATCCGCCGCCAGCGGGCGGTTTTCCGCCCGGCGGGTCGAACTCACGCAAGGAAATTTGCCAAATCTTTGCCGAATTTACACCTCTGCATTGCAAGAAACGCCCCCTGTGTGGTATATTTAATAGGAAGAGGGCGCATTTTCGCCCGGACGCTTCAGGAAAGAAGCGTTTTTTTGCGTTTACCGAACGCAGCAATAACTCCTTAGAGCATCCTGATTAAGGGGAGGAAACACCCATGACCAAGTATGTATACCTGTTCAAAGAGGGCAACGGCTCCATGCGCGAGCTGCTGGGCGGCAAGGGCGCCAATCTGGCCGAAATGACCAGCCTGGGCATGCCCGTTCCGCAGGGCTTCACCATTTCCACCGAAGCCTGCACCCGTTATTATGACGACGGCCGTACCATCGGCGCGGACATCATCGAGCAGATCGACGTCGCTCTGGCTGAGGTCGAAAAGATCAACGGCAAGAAGTTTGGCGACACCCAGAACCCGCTGCTGGTTTCCGTGCGCTCCGGCGCGCGCGCTTCCATGCCCGGCATGATGGACACCATCCTGAACCTGGGCCTGAACGACGAAGTCGCCGCTGGCCTGATCGCCGGCAATCCGGATCCGAAGTTCGAACGCTTCGTGTACGATTCCTATCGCCGCTTCATCCAGATGTTCTCCGACGTCGTTATGGAGCTTTCCAAGAAGCGCTTCGAAGTCATCATCGACGAAGTGAAGGAAGAAAAGGGCATCACCCAGGATATCGACCTGGATACCGAGGATATGAAGAAGCTGGTCAAGCTCTTCAAGGAATTCTATAAGTCCGAAAAGGGCGTGGATTTCCCGTCCGATCCTAAGGTGCAGCTGATGGAAGCCGTCAAGGCCGTCTTCCGCTCCTGGGACAACCCGCGCGCCAACGTCTATCGCCGCATGAACGACATCCCCTATTCCTGGGGCACCGCCGTTAACGTGCAGCCGATGGTCTTCGGCAACCTGAACGAAAACTCCGGCACCGGCGTCGCCTTCACCCGCGACCCCGCCACCGGCGAAAAGGCCCTCTTTGGCGAGTACCTGATCAATGCTCAGGGCGAAGACGTCGTCGCCGGCGTCCGCACCCCCAGCCCGATCGCCCGTCTGGCCGAAGATATGCCCGAAGTCTATAAGCAGTTCAAGGAAATTGCCGACAACCTCGAAAAGCACTATAAGGACATGCAGGACATGGAGTTCACCATTGAAAATGGCAAGCTCTACATGCTGCAGACCCGTAACGGCAAGCGCACCGCCGCCGCCGCGCTGAAGGTCGCCGTCGATCTGGTCGACGAAGGCATGATCACCGAAGAAGAGGCCGTGCTGCGCGTTGATCCCAAGCAGCTGGATTCTCTCCTGCATCCCACCTTTGATGCCGCCGCTCTGAAGGCCGCCACTCCCGTCGGCCAGGGCCTGGCCGCCTCCCCGGGCGCTGCCTGCGGCCAGATCGTCTTCACCGCTGAAGACGCCAAGGTTTGGGACGGCCGCGGCCAGAAGGTCGTTCTGGTCCGTCTGGAAACCTCTCCGGAAGATATCGAAGGCATGGTCGCCTCTCAGGGCATCCTGACCGTGCGCGGCGGCATGACCTCTCACGCGGCCGTCGTCGCCCGCGGTATGGGCACCTGCTGCGTCTCCGGCTGCTCCGAGATCAAGATGCACGCCGATGAGAAGTACTTCACCCTGAACGGCCGTCACTACCACGAGGGCGACTGGATCTCCCTGGACGGCTCCACCGGCAAGATCTACGGCGAAGCCATCCCGACCGCCGAAGCCACCATCTCCGGCGATTTCGGCCGCTACATGGCTTGGGCTGACGCTGCCCGCACGCTGAAGGTCCGCACCAATGCCGACAACCCGCGCGACGCCGAGCAGGCTGTCCGTTTCGGCGCTGAAGGCATCGGCCTGTGCCGTACCGAGCATATGTTCTTCGAGGGCGACCGCATCAAGGCCGTTCGCGAAATGATCCTGGCCAAGGACGTCGAAGGCCGCAAGGCTGCTCTGGCCAAGATCCTGCCCTATCAGCAGGGTGACTTTGAGGCCATGTACAAGGTCCTCGAAGGCCGTCCGATGACCGTGCGTTATCTGGATCCGCCGCTGCACGAGTTCCTGCCCACCAAGCAGGAGGAAATGATCGAGCTGGCCAACGAAATGAACGTCGATCTGCAGGATATCATCGAAACCTGCGCCGCCCTGCATGAGTTCAACCCGATGATGGGCCATCGCGGCTGCCGTCTGGCTGTCACCTATCCGGAGATCGCCGAGATGCAGACCAAGGCTGTCATCAACGCTGCCATCAACGTCAACCGCGAGCATCCCGAGTACAATATCGTGCCCGAGATCATGATCCCGCTGGTCGGCGAGGTCAAGGAGCTCAAGTTCGTCAAGGACGTCGTGGTCGCCACCGCCGACAAGGAGATCGCCGCGGCGGGCGTCGAGATGAAG
>JAFQGN010000352.1 GCA_017398245.1 Clostridia bacterium
ATCTCCCTCAATATGGGATTCCAAGGGGTCATTGACCCTTTGGCAGAGTTTTAGGAGCAGCGCCCCTAACGTTCCCCTGAGCTCTCCAACAAAAACAGGCATGCCGCCCGAAAGGACAGCATGCCTTGCTTTTTTATATTCCCAATAGATGGGATTCTTAAGGGACATTGTCCCTTAAGCAGGGGTCCGGGGACGGAGTCCCCGGCGTCCCCCTTAGGCTTCCTTGAGCACCTTCACGTCGTAGGGCTTGAGGGTGATCTTGCCGGAGAGGGTCTCGCCGGTGAGCAGATCCACCATGGGCTTGTCGAGCGTGTAGGCGGCTTCCTTAGCGGCGCGCTCAACGAGGATCAGGCCCTTGCCGGCCTCGCCTTCGCGGTAAGCTGCCATAACTTCGCCTTCGGCCTTGCCCGCGCCTTCGCAGAACATGGAGATGATCTTGGCCATGTCTTCGGCGGAGGGCAGAGTGCCCAGCATGACGACCTTGCCCTTGCCCACCTGCTTGCAGGTGAGGATGGACTTGCCGACCATGGCGCTGTGGCACTCGGTCACGCGAACGAGCACGTCGTCGGAGGTATCGTCGGTCATTTCATACCACATATCGCCGGTGAACGGGGTGCCGTCGTTCCACGCAGCCTTGATGCGGCCTTCCTTGTCCGGCGCATGGTACTTCCACTGCACGCCGGTCAGCTCTTCCAGGATGCCGTAGCCGCGGTCACGCCAGCGCGCGCCGTTGATATTGCGCACGTCGCTGAGCGGGCCGACGATCCAGGTGCCGCCAGCCTTCACCCATTCGGCGATGCGCTCGGGCAGGCCGCCCTCTTCGATGGTCATCATCAGCGGGGAGAACACGACCTTGTACTTGGAAAGGTCTTCCTTCGCATCGATGACGTCCGGGCGCAGGCCGGCGTCGATGATCGGCTTATAGAAATGCTGCTGGATGCGCGGCAGATACTTCATATCCTGCACAACGGGCTGCGCTTCCATCATGTTCCAGTTGAGAGAGGTGAAATGCACGGCCAGATCGGTCTTGACCTTGGTGCCGTTGATGAACTCAGCGGCCTTTTCATAGCCCTGGGCGATCTCGCGCACTTCGCCGCAGGTGTGCAGCTCGCGGCCGGAGGAATCCAGCACAGCGCCGTGCATCAGCTCGTGACCGGCCCAATGGGTGCGCCACAGCCAATACATGTTCGCCTCGCCGCCCAGAGCGATGGGCATCCAGGAATTAGCGCGGCAGAAGCCTTCCGGCTTGATGGACTGGGTGATGGCCACAGAGCCGTTCCAGCAGGTCGCGGTCTCGGTGTTCCAGAAGGGATGCTCCTTGAGCGTGCGCAGATAATCGAACCACAGGCCGACAGACCAGAGGTTATCGGTGGTGTTGTAGTGGTTGAACTGCACGATATCCAGCTTGGAGGTCATATCGCGATAGTCCATGCCGTTGACGGGCATCGTATCGGTACCGATCGGCACATCCTTGATGTACTTTTTCATGACCTCGGCCTGACGATGCACGAACTGAACGTGGTTGTCGTTCTGGAAGACCTGCCACTCCATGACCAGGTGCGGGTTGTGCCATGCGTCGCGCGGAACCGGGATCTGGTCGAAATCATCGTACCACTGGCTGAACAGGTTCAGGTTCCAGGCTTCGTTCAGCTTGTCGATGGTGCCGAACTTGGCGCGCATGCGCTCCTGGAAGCGGGCGTGGCATTCCGGGCAGCAGCAGCCAAGGCCGCCGCTATAGATCTCGTTGTCGATCTGCCAGCCGATGACGGCCGGGTCGCCTGCAAATTCCTTGGCCATGCGGTCCACAATGCGCATGGAATATTCGTTGTAATGCGGGTTGTTGGAGCAGCAGTGGCGGCGTCCGCCGTGGCTGGCCTTGCGGCCGTCCGGGCGCTCCATCACGACGTCCGGGAACAGCTGCGTCAGCCAGATCGGCGGAGTGGCGGTGGGGGTGCCCAGAACCACGCCGATGCCGGCGGCGCCCAGCTTGTCGACAACCTTGTGGAAGAAAGAGAAATCAAACTGACCCGGGGCGGGCTCCATGCGGTGCCATGCGAATTCGGCGATACGGGCAACGTTGATGCCGATCTCCTTCATTTTCGCTATGTCTTTGTCCATCTCCTCGTCCGGCCAGTCTTCCGGATAATACGCTACACCAAGATAAGGGGGGTTGACGATCATTTTGCAGTCATCCTTTCCTGTGTGTTTTCCATCCATCGCGGACATGCGTCCGCATACAGACATATTTTAGCACTCTTTTTCCCATTTGAAAACCACCCGGCGGCTATTGCGGGCGGGTTTATTTTCGGGTATCATATCGGTATACCAAGCAGAGGAGGACGTTTTATGCAGCCCTGCAAATCCATCAACTGTTTTTTTGATTACGAGTTCCGCATGCCTGTGGAAGTGCAGATGCAGCGCGTGTACGATGGCGGGTTCCGCCATCTGGATATGAATTTCTGGGATTGGTCGCACGACCCGGCTTCTCCCTTCCGCGCCGATAACTGGAAAGAATGGGTACGCGGCATAGCCGAGGCCGCCGCGCGCATGGGCGCGAAGTTCACGCAGGCGCACGCGCATGTCTATAATTTCTACCAGTTCCCGGAGACGAACATCCACAAGGAAATGGTCATGCGCTCCATCGAGGGCGCGGGTATGCTCGGCATCCCGTGGATTGTGATGCACTGCTCGACCCATCCCGATTTTGCCCAGAACGGTTCCCCCGAGCAGCGCATTGCCGACAACATCGCCTTTTTCCGCGAAATGGCCTCCTTTGCCGCACGCTTCGGTGTGGGCATTGCGGTCGAAAACGCGGGCGGCGTGTATACCGCGCAGGAGCTGATCGCGATCGTGGACGGCGTTGGCCTAAGCAACATCGGCGTTTGCTGGGATACGGGCCATGCCAACCTCAAAACGCCGGACCAGTGCGCCCAGTTGCGCGCGCTCGGCCACAGGGTGCATGCGCTGCATATTGCCGATAATATGGGCGAGCGCGACGAGCATACCGCGCCCTTCTACGGCAATATCGATTGGCCGCCCATCATCCGCACTCTGCGCGAGATCGGCTACGACGGCGATCTCACCTTCGAGGCGCA
>JAFQGN010000353.1 GCA_017398245.1 Clostridia bacterium
AACCAAGGCGGGCTTTTCCGTTTCCAACAAAATCGGCAAAGCCGTACGCCGCAACCGCGTCAGGCGCATCATGCGCGAAGACTGGCGCCTGCTCAGGCCGGAGCTCAAGCCCGGCAAGTACATTTTCGTAGCGCGGACAGGAAGCGCGGAAACGCCGCATGAGAAGCTGACGGCGGAGATGCGCTATCTTCTGCACAAGGCAGACCTGTTCGCCGGCAAACCGGAGGAGAAAAAGGCGTGAAGCGCATCCTTATATGGCTTGTCAGGGGCTATAAACGCTTTATCAGTCCGCTTCTGCCGCCTGCGTGCAGGTTCACACCGACCTGCTCCGAATACGCGCTGGAAGCGATACAGAAGTACGGCGCGCTCAAGGGCGGCTGGATGGCGCTCAGACGCCTCCTGCGCTGTCATCCCTTTCATCCGGGCGGTTACGACCCTGTGCCGTAACGGCCAAGAAGCATAAGGAGGGTACCCCCTACAATGGCAAGCATGAATCCTATCAGCGCCACGCTCTGTCAGGTGCTGAGCTTTATCGACGGTATCATCGGCAATTACGGCGTGAGCGTTATCGTGTTCACGCTGCTTGTGCGCCTTGTGCTGCTTCCGCTGAATATCAAGAGCAAGAAGTCCATGAAGGCCATGGAGCGCGTCAGGCCTCAGCTGCAGGCGCTGGAAAAGAAGTACGCGCAGGATAAGGAAAAGTACCAGCAGAAGATGACCGAGCTGTATCAGAAGGAGAAGATCAACCCCATGTCGGGCTGCCTTCCCATGCTCGCTACTCTTCCCATCCTCTTTTGCATGTTTACCGCCATGCGCGTCGTGGCGAACGAAAAGACGGTCGAAATGCTGCTTGGCATGATGAACGGCGTCGCGCCGGAATTCGACCGCTTCCTGTGGATCACCAATATCTTCCAGCCGGACGCCTTCTGGCAGACGGTCATCCCGCGCCACGGCTCCTCTCTGATGAGCCTCGTGGCAGTCTCCGGCAGTGAAGTGCTCACTCCCGAAAACGTCGAGGCCGTCACCGCGTTCCTCTCTTCCGATGCCTATCTGGAGTGGACCGCCCGCTACGGCGCCGATACCATTCGCTATGCCGCTCCGCTGCTGATGGGCCGCATGGAGATCCCCACGCAGTTCAACGGTCTGTTCCTGCTGCCCATCCTTTCCATGGCCAGCCAGTTCCTTATGACCAAGCTGCAGCCGCAGAATACCGCCGGTCAGTCCGAGCAGCAGCAGGCTCAGGGCAAGATGATGCAGTATTTCTTCCCCCTGTTCTCCCTGTGGATCTGCGCCACCTCCACCTCCGCCTTCGCGCTGTATTGGGTGGCCAGCAACGTGATCGAAATCCTGCAGACTTTCGCCCTTAACGTCTACTTTAATCGTCTTGAAAAGAAGGAAAAGCAGATCAAGGAGGCTTAATACACCTTGAAGAGTATTGAAACCAGCGGAAAGACAGTCGAAGCGGCCGTCAAAAACGGCCTTAAAGAGCTCGGCTGCGAAGCCGCCGACGTCGATATAGAGATCCTTGAAATGGGCAGCCCCGGCTTGTTCGGCATGTTCGGCAAGCTCGCCAAGGTCCGCCTGACCGTCAAGGAAAAGGAAGACGACTTTAAGATCGATATGCCGGTGTTCACTCTGGATATCGGCAAGGAGAAAAAGGCTCCCAAAAAGGAAGCCTCCAAACAGGAAAAGCCCAAGGCTGAACCCAAGGCCGAAAAGCCCGCGCAGCCCAAGGCTGAGCCTGTGAAGAAGGAAGAACCCAAGGCCGAGCCCGCTCCCCAGCCCAAGGCTGAGGAACAGGCCGAAGAGCCCGAGCAGGCTTCCTCCGAAGATATGCACGAGGACAAGCAGCGCTCCAATCGCTCCAGGCGCGAACGCGGCGGCCGCCGCCGTTCCGATCGCCGCAAGAGCGAGAAGACCGAAGAGCAGCCCGCAGCCGAAGCTTCCGCACCCGTGCAGGAAGCCGCCCCCTTCGTTCCGGCCGATCCGGAAACCTGGTCCGATGCGGCCGATCTGGCCGTGGAGTTCCTCAAGAACACCACCTCCATGATGGGCGTCGAAGTGACCATCGAAGTGAGCGAAAACGAAGAGGCGCTCCATGTGCGCATGACCGGCGATACCCTCGGCGTGCTCATCGGCCGCCGCGGCGAAACGCTGGACGCCCTGCAGTACCTCACCAGCCTGCATGTCAATAAGGGCCGCGAAGGCTATATCCGCGTCTCGCTCGACAGCGAAAATTACCGTGCCAAGCGCGAAGAGGCCCTGCGCAAGCTGGCCCTGCGCATGGCGCAGAGGGCCCGCAAGACCGGCCACCGCGTCGTGCTCGAGCCCATGAACCCCTATGAGCGCCGCATCCTGCACAGCGCGCTTCAGGGCAACCCCTACGTGCAGACCCATTCCGAGGGCGAGGATCCTTATCGCCGCGTGATCATCACGCTGAAGTGATCCTGACCGCCGACGGGCAAATCGTTTTCAGCGCCGGCGCTTCTGCTTTGGAAGGGCCGGCGTTTTGCATCGGTATGCGCGCCGGACAATGCATCGGAGCGCGCCGGGGCCGGAAACGCGCAGCCGCCGGTTGGCTCGGCTCCCCGAACAAGACCATCGGCCCCCATAACGCCGCGGGGCCTGCCAATAAAGATCCCCGGTATTTGTAAAGATACAGCCCATTGCGCTGTGTGCGGAGGTACGACTATGTTTTTTGAACAGCCCATAAAGATCGATATGCACGTGCATACCATGGAAGGCTCGCCCGACGCCAAAGTCCCCGCGCGCGAACTCGTGCGCCTGTATAAAGAGGCGGGCTTCGGCGCGATCGTCGTCACTGAGCACGTCTGGGAGCATTACCCCGAGCTGCCCATGGAAGAGCGCATCGAAAAATGGACGAGCGGCTATCGCGAGGCCAAAGATGAGGGCGATAAGATCGGCCTGAAGGTCTTCCTTGGTGCGGAGACCCGCCTGCGCAGGCATGGCGGAGAGGATTTTCTCGTCTACGGGCTGGAAATGGAGAACGTGGAATGGCTCCTGCGCACGCTCGACAGCGCGCAGACCCTTGCTGAGCTTTCGCAGGCCGTGCGCGTGAACGGGTTCTTCTTTGCGCAGGCGCATCCCTTCCGAGGGGAATGCCGCGCGGCGGAGCCGGAACTGCTCGACGGCGTGGAGGCCTATAACGGCAAGCCGCGCGGAAGCGCGAACAATAACCATCTCGCCTTTGATTTTGCAGTGGAAAACGATCTGGTCATGATATCGGGCTCCGATACGCACCAGCCCATCGACGTAGCCCACGGCGGCCTGATGATCCCGGCCAACATAGAGACGAGCGCGCAGTTTTGCGCATGGCTCAAGGCCGGTTCCACGCGCAGCCGCGTCAATTTCAACCGCCGCGTCGTCTGCCGCCTGTAAAACGAAGGAGGATTATCGCCATGAAGATCGAACTCCACCTGCATACGTCCGAAGTTTCCCCCTGCGGCAAGGTGCCCGCGCGCGAAATGGTGCGTATGTATAAGGAGGCGGGCTATTCCGCCGTCGTGGTGACAGACCACCTCTTCCCCAGCCTGCACACCCTCGCCGAGGGAGAGACCGCCGCCGAAAAGGCCGAAATCTGGCTGCAGGGCTATCGCACCGCCAAGGAAGAGGGCGACAGGCTGGGCCTGACCGTGCTGCTTGGCGCGGAAGGCCGCCTGACCGAATACGGCAACGAGGATTTCCTCGTCTACGGCCTCAAGGAAACCGATATCGAGTGGATGTTCGCCATGCTTGGCAGCGTGCATTCCATCGCCGAAATGTCCAAAGCCATCCGCGAAAGGGGCCTGTTCCTTGTGCAGGCGCACCCCTTCCGCCCGGGCCTTCGCGCGCAGGAGCAGAGCCTGCTCGACGGCGTGGAGGCCTTCAACGGCAACCCGCGCCACAACAGTTCGAACCACCTTGCCCGTGAGCATGCCCTTGCCGGCGGGCTCGCGCTCCTCTCCGGCTCCGACGCCCATCAGGTGGTGGACGTCAGCCGTGGCGGCATGGACATCCCGCAGGAGATCCGCACGAACGAGCAGCTGCTCGCCTATCTGCGCAAGGGCGCGCCCCGCACCGCCGAGGCGTTTGACGCTGTCGCCATTGTGAGCGATCCGGTGGCCTGAATCCCTCGTTTCAGCCCGTGCCCTTCGCGGTATACATAAGCATGGCGCAAATGGGGCGTTTGGGGCGAATTTTCCGGCCGGTTTTTCCAAAAGGAGTTTTGCTTAAACGGCCTTAAATGGCAGTTTTTGGCCGAAAAATGCACGAAAATGCATCGCGTAAAACGCTCGTTTTCCGCGAAAACGGGACAAATCGGGCGTGTTTATCCCGGCGCTTGACAAAAGCAGAGAAACGTGTTCTCATCGCGCAGGCTGCGCGATATGATATCACCCGACAAGAATCAAGGAGGAATGAACCATGACCAAGAGGATGATTATTGAAGGCATGATGTGCCCCAAGTGCACCGGCCGCATGGAAAAGGCGCTCAACGCGATCGACGGCGTGGAGGCGAAGGTGGACCTCAAGGGCGCGGACGTGAATGTGACCGGCAACGTGGCCGATCAGGTGCTGATCGACACCGTGACCAACACCGGCTACACCTTCGTGCGCTTCGAATAAGAGCATAAGGAATCCCCCGGCATGTGCCGGGGGATTTTTTCGTGCCGAAATCAAGGTTTTTTTAGGGTGCAAAGCGCGTGTACCGGCGTTTCTTATGCCCAAAACAGGCGGATGGGCGCAGTCTACGCGCTCTGATCGGGAAAACAGGCTGAGGGATATCAGCCGCCGAAGCCGTTGAACCAGGCGCGCTGGCCGAAGGGCTTTTTCGCGGGGCCCTTGGGTTCCTCTTTGGCGATCCCCACGCTATCCTCGATCTTCAGCTCCCCGCGGAACACCTTTTTGAGTGCCTGACCCAGCGCGCTGGTCTTATATTTATCCCTCGCGATGCCCATATGCTCCAATTCTTCAATGAGATAGGCCCCGCCGGGCAGAAGATAATAGGTATCCTTCTTGAGGGCAATATATTGGCTCTTGATGGCGTTGCCGATGATACCGGTGCGGGTGGCTTCGGTCCCCAACTCCAAGCCTTCAAACATCGCCCGATACTCTTCGCGGTCATCGGCATCCTCCGCCGCGCTCTTCTCTTCGCGGAAAGGATTTTTCAAGTAGTTATTCAGCGTTTCAATGGTATAATGGCGGGGCGGGGAGGTCTCCTTCTCCTTAGGGGCAAAGGCGGTCTCCACCTTATCGCCCACCTCTAAAGGCGGGAGCAGTTTATTTTTCTGCCCGCCATCATCGTATTTGGTCCAGCCCGCCTGCAGGATCATCGTCCCCTTAAGGCGGAATTCTTCTAAATTTCCCACCTTAATGACCATCTCCGCCTTTTCCGCCAAGCAATCCTCGGCGCAAAAGACCGCCACAAAGCGGCGCAGAATGGTCTGGTACACTAATTTTTGCCGCTCGGTCAGATTTTCGGGCTTGGGGATCTTATAAGTGGGGGTCAACGCCGAGTGGGATTCGATCTTGCTATCGTCGAAGATGGTCTTTCCGTCGCGGAACTTGACCTGATAGCCCACCTTTTGGACCTGCTCCAAGATCTTTTTGATCTTGCCCTTTTCCTGCTCCGCCAAATATTCGGAGTTGGTACGCGGGTAGGTAATATAGCCCGCTTCATAGAGTTCCTGCGTCAGTTTCAAACTCTCTTCCATCGGCATCTTGAACTTTTTACCCAACACATTCTGCAGTTTGGATAGGGAATAGAGTTTGCCCGGCTGCAGGGTGGTCTTTTTCTTTTTCTTATCGGTCACCACCGCTTCGGCGGCGTTGAGTTTTTGAGCATAGTCCTGCGCTTTTTGCAGGCTGTTTTTATCAAATTTTTCCTTGCTGGTCAGCTCGATCGCCTCGCCCGTGGTCTCGGCATTGCTGACCACCGCATAGTAGATCTCGGGGGTAAATTGCTCGATCGCCTTATCCCGATCGTAGATCGCCTTGACGATGGGCACAATGACCCGCCCCACCCGCAAAAGCACACCACTCTTCAAGGTGGCATAGCGGGTCAGATTGACCCCATACAGCCAATCCATATAGGTGCGGGCAAAGCCCTCGTCGGCGAGGTTTTGGTATTCCGATTCCTCTTTCATCGTCGCCAAGGCTTCCGCCACCGTTTCGGGGGTCTGGTCGGGCAGCCAAAGGCGATAAAAGGGTTTCTCCACACCGGTATGCATCACGCAGAGGCGGATGATGATCTCCCCCTCCCGATCGGCATCGCCCGCGTTGACGATCTTTTCCACATCGTTGCGGGCGCAAAGGGTCTTGATCAGTTCAAACTGCCGCTGCACCCCTTCATCCACCTGCTTATCGGCGCCGCGGCGCAGTTGAAAGCGGAACTGCTCGGGGAAGCAAGGCAGGTTTTCCATCGACCAGCGACCCGTCGAAGTGGGTCCGGTATAATCCTCGATATCGCAAAGGGAGAACAAATGCCCAAACGCCCAGGTAACGATATAGCCGTTGCCTTCAAAATAGCCGTTTTTTCGGGCG
>JAFQGN010000354.1 GCA_017398245.1 Clostridia bacterium
GCAGGCAGCGGGTGTTCCTCGCCCTGTTCCGTGAACACGAGATAGCCCCACATCTCCGGCATGTGCGCGTCGATCACGCCCGTGGGCGCCCAGAGCCAGTTGTGCTCGGGCAGTGTTTCGCCGGTGGTAGAGTCCCTGCGCTTCACATACGCGCCGCTGACAATATCTACCTCGTATTCCACGCGCGAGAAATCCATCCGCCAGACTTCGCCCGCATCGGGCGCAAAGTGCGTGGGATAGCAGCTGTCCTTTCCGCATTCGCGCAGCGAAAACCACGGAATTTTGATCTCCAGCGACCAGTATTCGTTCTTTGCGCCGGGGTCGTTGAGCTTGCCCTCGATATGCACCGCGCTTTTCAGCCCGTGAATATCCCAGCCGATGATGCGACGCACGCAGTCCCTCTGCGGGCGCTCCATGAGAAAATCCCAGACCGAGTTCAGCGCGTTCATTTCCAGCTCCCAATAGCGGTGCGAGCTGTCCTGCGGCGCGAGGAAGACCTCAAAATCATTATCAATATAGATCAGCTCGTCGCGGCTGCGCACCGTGGCCCAGATGGTATCGTCCCACAGCTGCGCGCCAACATAGAGCGCCTCGTCGTCCCAGAGCACCTTCACGCGCGTCTGTTTCCACGGGCGGGGCAGGCTATCGCCCTCGATATCGTGAAATTCGGTGATCCACTCTCCTATTTCCCAGAACGGCTTGTCCAGCCTGCCGTTCAGCACGCCGGGCTTTCCGGCCGCGCGAAAGGCGCGGTATACCGGCGGGCAGCACGGGATGATGGGCTCTTTTACGCGATGATTTCCCTTCATTGCGCTCACGCGTCCTTATCGATGATCGGAACGACCTGCACCACCTGCGGCTCTTCGCCCTGCCTTGCGCTGGCATAGCTGAAACCCTGGTGGTTCGCCGCGCCGCCGTATTCGCCCTTTGCGTTCAGACAGACCAGCGCGATGCAATCCGGCTTGCCGCCGTGGCGGACGATCGCCTCGTGCGCGCTCCTGACCACCTCTTCCGCAGCCTTCTGCGGGTGATAGCCCTGCCGCATCAGTTCCACCGCGCGGAAGGAACAGCAGGTGCGCATGATGTCCTCGCCAAGGCCGGTCGCCGCTGCGCCGCCCACGCCGGTCTCTACATAAAAACCGGAGCCGATGATGGGCGAATCGCCCACGCGGCCGGGCACCTTCATGCTCGCGCCGGAAGTGGACGTGGCGACGACCATATCGCCGTGTTCATCCACAGCGACCTGGCCGATGGTATCGTGCCCCTTGCCGACTTTGTCTTCCCATATCTTGATCGCCTCGGGCGTGACCATGTATTCCCTCGGCACCTCTTCAAACCCGCATTTGCGCGCGAATTGCTCGGCGCCCTCGCCAACGAGGATGGAATGGATCGTCTTTTCCATGACCGCGCGCGCAATGGATACCGGGTGCTCAAACCCGCGCACGCCGGCGACAACGCCCATCTTCAGCGTCGTGCCGTCCATCACGGCGGCGTCCAGTTCCAACTCGCCGTTCGCGTTCAGAAAACCTCCGCGGCCGACGGATTCCACCGTCGGGTCGGTCTCGACCAGATGGATGCCCGCTTCTACCGCGTCCACGGCCTTTCCGCCCTTTTCAAGGATCTCCTGCGCCTTGCTGACCGCCTGCAGCGCAAAATGCCACGTTGCGACCGATGCCCACATACCGATGCCCTCCTGTACAGTTAAATTTATGTGTATCCATTATACCAATCCGCGCGCCATCCTTCAAGATGTTCTCTTGCGCCCGGCGCGCCCTTCCTGTACAATAGAGGCAAGCCCACCAAACAAGGAGGCATACCGATGAACAACCTGAAGATCCGCGAAAACTGCGTTCTCTTCTCCCGCACGGGCGAGCTTGTGCGCATTACCGCCTGCGGAAAGGACGCCATCCGCTTCCAGGCCTTTCCGGACGGAAAACTGATCGACGAAAACTACACTCTCCTGCCCGGCGAAGGCACGCTTAGCGTGGAAGAGGGCGAACGCAGCGCGCGCATTGCAAACGGCGCGCTCAGCGTCACTTTGTTTCAGGACGGCCGCACCGTGTGGCGCTCGGGCGAAAAAACGATCCTCGACGAAAAGCCCGAAATGACCTTCTCCTCCGGCATCCGCAACTATACCAATATCGGCTCCGGCCTGTGGAAGGCGCGCGTTTCCTTCTTCCCGAACGAAAACGAGCATTTCTTCGGCCTGGGCCATTCCTGGGACAACGAGTACGACCTCAAGGGCACAGCGCACGATATCCGCAACCTCAACGCCAAATGCTCCATTCCCTATGTCTGGTCGAGCCTGGGCTACGGCTTCCTCTGGAACGTGCCCTCCACCGGGCATGTGGAGCTGGGCAAAAACCGCACGCGCTGGCTGAGCGACTGCTGCCGCGCGATCGATTACGTCGTTCTGCTTGGCGACCCGAAGCAGGCCTGCGAAACGCTGACCGAGCTGACGGGCCATGCGCCCGCCATGCCGGAATGGGCCACGGGCTTCTGGCAGAGCCGCCTGCGCTACGAAACGCAGGAGGAACTGCTGACCGTTGCAAGGCGCTATCGCGATATGGGCGTTCCGCTGGCCGCCATCATCGCCGATTATTTCCACTGGACGGAGCAGGGCGATTATAAATTCGATCCAAAATACTGGCCGGACGTCAAGGCCATGGCGGACGAACTGCACGCCATGGGCACGAAGCTGATCGTTTCCGTATGGCCCACCATCAACCCTGCCAGCGAAAACTACCGCTACATGTCCGAAAACAACATGCTCATGCGCACGTCCCGCGGGTCCGACCGCGTGTTCGATTTCTACGGCCCGCAGGCCGAGATCGACGTGACCAACCCGGAAACGCGCGATTATGTCTGGCAAAAGCTCAAGGAAAACTACATCGACAACGGCGTGGACGCGCTCTGGTACGACGAGGCCGAGCCGGAAGTCCACCCGGAACAGTTCGATAATCTGATCTGGCACAGCGGCCGGGCCGACCAGACCGCCCTCCTCTACCCCTATTACTATTCCAAAATGGCCTATGACGGCTTTACCTCCATGGGCCGCGATGTGATCACCCTAACCCGCTGCGCGTATCTGGGCAGCCAGAAGTACGGCTCCCTCGTCTGGTCGGGCGATATCCCCTCCACCTTCGAGAGCTTCCGCCACCAGATCGCCGGCGGCCTGAACATGGCCATGTGCGGCATCCCCTGGTGGAACACCGATATCGGCGGCTTCTACGGCGCGGATATCGAAAGCGACGAATTCCGCGAGCTGATCGTGCGCTGGTTCCAGTACGGCGTGTTCTGCCCGGTCATGCGCCTGCACGGCTCGCGCGTGAAGCACGGCCCCAAGACCGACATCATCGAACCCAGCGGAGACCCGAACGAGATCTGGTCCTTCGGCGAGAGAAACGAGCCCATCCTGCGCGATCTGATCTTCCTGCGCGAGCGGCTTAGGCCCTATATCGCCGGGCAGATGGCCATCGCAAGCGAAAAGGGCTGGCCCGTCATGCGGCCGATGTTCTTCCAGTGGCCGGAAGATGAAACCTGCTATTCCACGGGCGACCAGTACCTCTTTGGCGAGGATATCCTCGTCGCGCCGCTGACGGAAATGGGCGCGCGCGAGCGCAGGGTCTATATCCCCGAGGGCGAGTGGACCTTGCCGCGCACGGGCGATATATACGGCCCGGGCTGGCACACCATCCATGCCGAGCTGCACGAATACATCGCCCTCGTGCGCAAGGGCGCGCAGGTGCTCTCCTGCTTCTGAGCGCACGTTTTCAGCAAAAGAACTTGTATTCCTAACACCGAAGTTTTATAATGATACCGATACATACTCCGCCGCAAGGGCGGAAGAATGGAGACGATCGACTATGGCAATGCATCTTAAAATGACTGGCGTTGCAGGCTTTATCGAGCAGCGCGAGATGGACAACATGGCTTCCATGATGAACACCGTGAACGAAGTGCTGGTTTCCCGCACGGGCGCCGGCAACGATTTCCTGGGCTGGCTGGATCTGCCGGTGAACTACGATAAGGAAGAGTTCGCCCGCATTCAGGCTGCTGCCAAGAAGATTCAGGGCGACAGCAAGGTTCTGGTCGTCATCGGCATCGGCGGCTCCTATCTGGGCGCCCGCGCCGCGATCGAATTTGTGAAGGGCCAGATGTACAACGGCATCCGCGAAGAGAACATCCCCGAGATCTACTTCGTCGGCTCCAACATCTCCTCTTCCTATCTCAACGACGTCGTGAAGATCATCGGCGAGCGCGATTTCTCCGTCAATATCATCTCCAAGTCCGGCACCACCACCGAGCCGGCCATCGCTTTCCGCATCTTCAAGAAGCTGCTGGAAGACAAGTATGGCAAGGAAGGCGCCAAGGGCCGCATCTATGCCACCACCGATAAGGCGCGCGGAGCCCTGAAGGCCCTCGCCACCGCCGAAGGCTATGAATCCTTCGTCGTTCCGGACGACGTCGGCGGCCGCTTCTCCGTGCTGACCGCCGTGGGCCTTCTGCCCATCGCCGCTGCCGGTATCGATATCGAAGCCATGATGAAGGGCGCGCAGGACGCCCGCGAAGTCTGCAAGGGCGGCGATATGACCACCAACCCCTCCTTCCAGTACGCCGCGCTGCGCAATATCCTCTATCGCAAGGGCAAGAACACCGAAATTCTGGTCAATTATGAGCCGGCCCTGACCATGATGGGCGAATGGTTCAAGCAGCTGTACGCCGAATCCGAAGGCAAGGATCAGAAGGGCATCTTCCCCACCTCCGCCAACTTCTCTACCGACCTGCACTCCATCGGCCAGTTCATTCAGGACGGTACCCGTAATCTGTTTGAAACCGTGCTGTGGGTGAACGAGCCCCGCACCGAGGCCTATATCGAAGTGGCCGACGAAGATATCGACGGTCTGAA